>CANGMH010000003.1 GCA_947454005.1 Verrucomicrobiota bacterium | reverse complement strand
GGCTTCACGCCTTCGACGATGCTCCGCTGTCCGGACCGCCAGACGACCTCGAGCGTCATGTCGCCTTTGCCGGCGGCGAAGACGCGCAGCGGTTCGCTGCTCGAGAGATATTGGCCGCCGGCGACCATCTCCTGGGATTGCCGGACCGGGCCGCCGGTGAGGGTGATCCGGGCGCCGATGCCCGTGCCGTTGGGTGCCTTGCCCTTGAGGCGGACGGCGACGCGCGGCGCGCTCGTGTCGTTGCGGTAGATGAGCGGCGGGCCGTAGGCGCAGTTGAGGACGAGGTCGAGGTCGCCGTCCTCGTCCAGGTCGGCGGTGACCATCCCGTGCGCGATGCGGGTGGAATCGAAGCCCCATGCGGCGCTGGTGTCCGCGAAGGTGAGGTCGTGCTGGTTGCGGAACGCGGCCTTGGGCGGTTCGAGCCGCGGATACTGCTGCAACAGGTCCTTGGTGACCTGGAGGCTCTGGCCCGGACGGGATTTCACGCGGGCGGTGACGTCGCGGTTGTTGACGTCGTGCATGTGGCCGTTCGAGACCAGCAGGTCCTCCCAGCCGTCGAGGTCGACATCCATGAAGACCGGCGCCCACGACCAGCTGGTGGCCGCGACGCCGGCGAAGCAGGCGATCTCCGCGTAGGTGCCGTCGCCGCGGTTCCAGTAGAGCGCGTTGCGCGGGAACTCCTCGCGGTCGGCGGAGAGGCCGGGCGCGCGGGCGATGGGCGAGATGGGGCTGGACGTGCGGAGGTGCTGGCCGAGGTTGCCGTCGAGCATCTCGACGGTGAAGAAATCGAGCCGGCCGTCGCGGTCGATGTCGGCGAAATCCACGCCCATCGAGGCGAAGCTCATGTTGCGGAGCGCCATCGCGGGCGCCTCGCGGAAGCGGCCCTTCCCGTCGCCGAGCCACAGATGGTCCGGAGTCTGGAAATCATCGCACACGTAGATGTCGGGGAAGCCGTCGCCGTCCACGTCGCGGATCTGGACCGCGAGCCCGAAATCCGCCAGGGGCGGGACAGGCCGCCCTTCCGAGTCGCTGAAGGTCTTCTCCCAAGGCGACGGCGTGAACCGGCCCTTGCCGTCGTTGAGATACAGCACGTCGGGCTCGCCGAGCTCGTAGAGCTTGCCCTCGATGATCCGCAAGCGGTTGGCGAAACGGCCGGTGACGACCGGCTGGCCGTCCACCATGCGGGTCGCGACCGTCGCGCCGTCGCGGAGGATCGCCTGGGTCGCGAAGTTGCACTGGTAGAGGTCCAGGTCGCCGTCGCCGTCGACATCCGCGAGGGCGAGCGAGGTGCCTCCGGTGCGGCTGGCGATCCCGCAGGACGCGGTGACATCGGTGAAGCGGCCCTTGCCGTCGTTCAGCAGGCACGCGTGCGGCCCGCCGAACCCGGTGACGAGCAGGTCCTGGGTGCCGTTCCCGTCGAGATCGCCGAACACCGCGCCGACGGAGGTCTGGTTGGTGCAGCCGGCGCCGGAGCCCGCGGTCACGTTGGCGAACTTCCATCCGCCCAGGTTGCGGAAGAGCTGGTTGGAGGACTGTTTGTGGACGAAGTAGAGGTCCACATGGCCGTCGCCGTCGATATCGGCGGCCGCGACGCCCGACCCGTTCATCAGGTTCTGGAACTGTCCGAGACGCGTCTCCGAGAGGTCGTTGGTGAAATCGATCCCCAGAGCCGCCGGATCGAGCAGGGTGAATCCGGTCTTGCCGCCCGCCGGAACGGCGAGCTTGGCCGCGCGGTAACCCGGGCCCGGATGCCAGTCGAGGGCGTTCGCGGCCGTGCCGAGGACCAGCGCGGCCACGAGCGAAGGGATGCGTGCGTGTTGCATGTCGGGGACGCGCGTAGCGAACCTCCTGTGTCCGTGCGACGTCAACTTCTCTCCGGAAGCCGCGGTTTCCACGGGAGCGCCGAGGAAAAAGCTTGTCGCTCCGACCGCGCCCCCCTATCTCCCAGCGCGCAGCGTGAAGCCCACGTGGCGGAATTGGCAGACGCGCTAGATTCAGGTTCTAGTGAGTAACATCGTACAGGTTCAAGTCCTGTCGTGGGCACCACTCCTCTTAGGTCATCCGACAACAACCGGTTGAACGGAACCAAACCGCCCGGGATCCGTTCAGCGAGCCGGTCCGGTGAGCCAAACGCGGACGTTGTCCACCGGCGACGATTTCTTGGAGCACGACCGCACGGTCACCCTTGCCACCGACGCGAAGCTCCTTTCCGCCTCGTCGCCGAACTGACCACTTGTGGCAATGCTGGCGCATCGCGCCAATCCCGGATAAGCCTGAACCCATGAACGACACCGCCTCGACCAACGCCTCGCCCCGATTGCTCTCCCCCTTCGACCTGCGCGGTCTGCCGCTGCGCAACCGGGTGGTGATGGCCCCGCTCACCCGCGCCCGCTCCGGTCGTGAACGCGTGCCGAACGATCTGATGGCGGAGTATTACACGCAGCGGGCTTCGGCGGGGCTCATCATCGCCGAGGCGACCACCATCTCCGAACAGGGCTTCGGCTGGGTGGATTCGCCGGGCATCTACAACGATGCGCAGGTGGCGGGCTGGAAGAAGATCACGACGGCGCTGCGGGCCCGCGGCACGCCCATCTTTCTCCAGCTCTGGCACTGCGGACGCGCGTCGCACAGCAGCTTCCACGGGGGCCAGCCGGCGGTGTCGGCCTCGGCCATCAAGATCGATGGCGATTCCATCCACACCCCGGTCGGCAAGCAGCCCTACGAGACGCCGCGCGCCCTGGAGACGGCCGAGGTGGCCGACGTGGTGCAGGATTACCGGCGAGCGGCAGAACGGGCCAAGGCCGCCGGATTCGACGGGGTGGAGATCCACGCGGCCAACGGCTACCTGATCAACCAGTTCCTCGACTCCAAGACGAATCATCGGACGGATCGCTACGGCGGAAGCGTGGAGAACCGCTATCGCTTCCTGAAGGAGATCGTCGAGGCGGTCCTCACCGTCTGGCCGGCGGATCGTGTGGCGGTGCGCCTGTCGCCCAACGGCAACTTCAACGACATGGGCGCGCCCGATTTCCGCGGGACGTACACCTACGCCGCCGCGCAGTTGGACGCCTACGGACTGGCCTTCCTCCATGTGGTGGACGGGCTGGCCTTCGGCTTCCACCAGCAGGGCACGCCGATGACGCTCCCGGAATTCCGCGCGGTGTTCTCCGGCCCGCTGATGGGCAACTGCGGCTACACGCGGGAAACGGCCGAGGCGGCGATCGTCTCCGGTCATGCGGACCTCATCGCTTTCGGACGGCCTTATCTGAGCAATCCCGACCTCGTGGAGCGGTTCACCCACGGTTGGGAGCTGAATCCTCCCGCGGATCCGAAGGTGTGGTCGGCGCCGACGGCGGAGGGCTACACCGACTTCCCGTTCCATCGGCGGAGCTGAAGCACGAGGCCCTGTCGCGGGGCCGGCTCGACCTGCATGGGGGCGGACCTGCCCGCTTGGCAGGGCGCGATGAGAAGTGGCGGTAAGTCGAGGTGGTACGAGGGAAGTTCCCGGTAGGCGTGTCCGAGGAGGTCGGCGGCTATTTCCTGCCCATGGAGGTCCCTGGCAGGACAGATGGGGTCGCGCGGCAGCGCGGACCCTACCCACGATGGTAGCAACTGCCGCCCGTCCGTGGATTCTTCCCGCTTCGTCGGGAGTTGCGCCTCCGGGCGCCTTGACCGTGCACCCTGCCGGGCTGCGCCCCATCCGCCAACCTGACCGTCACTTCCGATCGCCCCCCCGCAAGGCACTCTGGGCTTTCCCGATCCGGTCGTGCCGCGCTTCACTCCGCGTCGGTGTCTTTCGTCCGGAATCCCATCGACCTCTCGCCCCGCCGACGGGTCGGCCGTGGCGGCGTGTCGCTCATCGTTGCGTGGTTCGTGGGCATGGCCGCGGTCGTCCGCTGCGGGGCAGGGGACGAGACCGGGCGTCCGGTGGTGCGCACATGGCGGGCGGCGGATTATCGCGGCGGCGCAGACGTCTGGGGCGCGGCGCAGGCGGACGACGGCACGATGCGGTTCGCGAACCTCGACGGCGTGCTGGAGTTCGACGGGCGCGACTGGGCCTTCCTCAAGATCACGCCGCAATACATCCGCGACCTGGCGTGGTCCGCCGATGCCGTCGGCGCGTCCAAGGAGCCCGGTCTTTTCCTCTGCGGGGTCGATGTGTTCGGCGTGGTCGTCCACGACGGCGACGGACGTCCGCGTCATCGCGACCTGCTCGCCGGATTGCCGGAGGACCGCCGCGGCGTGGGACCGCTCCGGGATCTTGTGGTGCGGCCGGACGGCGTCTTCGCGGCGGGCGACGGTGTGGTGCTGCGATGGGATGGCGCGCGCACCGAGCGTCGCGACCTCGCGGGTCCGGGCAAGGCGCGGATGTTCGCAGCCGGCGCCCGGCTGTTCTTGCACAAGGCGGGCGAGGGGATATCCGAATGGATCGGCGGCGCGTGGAGGGCCGTCCCGTCGGCAGGCCCGCCGACGTCGGACGGCCCGATGGGCGGCTGGACCAACGCGAGCGGCGCCACCTGTCTGCTCGTCCGCGGCCAAGGCGTGCGCGAACTGGCGGCCGACGGCGGCCTGCGCGTGGTGACGACCTCGGGCGACCGCTGGTTGGCGGGCATCGAGCCGACCGTCGTGCGGCAACTGCGGGACGGCACGGTCGCGGTCGGCACGGTGGGAGGGGGACTTGGATTGATCCGTCCGGACGGCGGCGGGTTGCGGGTGGTCACCTCGGCGACGGGCTTGACCAGCGACACGGTGCGCGGGATCGCGGAGGACCGCGAGGGCGGCCTCTGGGTGAGCACGCAGGACGGCTTGAACCGCATCGACCGCTCGGTTCCGGGCAGCGTCTTCCCGCGCGAGGACGGCCGGCAGAACACGCGCATCGGCGGCGCGGTGCGCCACGAGGGGACGCTCTACTTCCTCGCGGACGACGCGCTGCTGCGCGTGGTGCCGGCTGCGCCGGAGGAAGGACGCTCCGCCCGGGTCGAGCGCGATCCGCGCATGCCGGCGGGGACGCATGGCACGAAGTTGTTGAGCCATCGGACGGGTCTGTTGATCGGGACCTCGGCCGGGTTGTCGCGCGTCGGACAACAAGGGCTGGAGGTCGTCTTCACCGCGCCGTCGCCGGTGTCGGGCCTCGCGCGTTCGGCCACGGATCCCGACCGCATCTTCGTCGGGCTCGCGGACCGCCTGCTGAGCCTCTCGGTGAAGGACGGTCGCTGGGTGGTGGAGGGTGCGTTGCCGGAGATCTCGGGCGAGGTGGTGTCCATCGCGGAGGAACCGGACGGCACGCTCTGGGCGGGGACGACGACGCGGGGCGTCTTCCGCGCGGTGCGGGCGACACCGGGGGCTCCGTGGTCGGCCGCGACCGTGGTCCAGTACGTGCATCCGCAGAGGCCGCAGGGATTGCCGGCAGGGCACGAGCAGATCTTCCTGTTCGATACTTCCCTCGGGCCGCACTTCAGCACGGCAGCGGGGCTCTACCGGTACGACCGCGTGGCCGACCGCTTCTCGCCCGACACGCGGCTGGTGGTCCCGGGGCGGACGAACCTGGTGGTGGACCCCGTGTCGCGCGGTGCGCCGGGAGAGGTCTGGATCAACGGCATCCAATCGCTGAAGGACACGCCGTATCCGCTGGCCCGGTTCCGGGTGGGCGCGGACGGCGCGGTCGCGTTCGAGCCGGCGAGCGCGGCGGTCCGCACGCTGGTCGGGCGGCGGGGATATCAGTTCGCGCTCTGGGAACCGGAGCCGGCCGGCGGCGTGCTGTGGGTGAAGCCGTTCGGCGGACCGGTCTTCCGGCTCGGGCTCGGGGACTATCGTCCGGGCGCGGCGCCGCGATGGGCGCCGATCATCCGCGAGGTGCACGCGGAGGGCGCGGAGCAGCCGGTGCGGACGGAGGGGAAGTTCCGGCACGGCCGCGAACCGGTGCGCATCGTCTTCGCGCCGGCGCAGTACGGCGCGGGTGCGGCGGCGGGATTCCAGACGCGGCTGGTCGGGTTCGACGACCGCTGGAGCGACTGGACGACCGAGACCGAGCGCGAGTTCCTGAACCCCGACGGCGGGCCGTTCACCTTCGAGGTGCGGATGCGCGACGAGGCCGGCGCGGTGTCGCCCGTGGCGAGGTACCGGTTCGACGTGGCGGCGCCGTGGTACCGGGGCCCCGCGGCGTTCGCGGGATACGCTCTGGCCGCGTTGGCCTTGTTCTGGGGCGTGCTGCGGTGGCGGTTGGGGCGGGCGGAGACGCGGGCGCGCGAGCTGGAGGAGTTGGTGGCGGTGCGGACCCGGGAGCTCGAGGTCGCGAAGGACGCGGCGGAAGAAGCCAACCGCGCGAAATCGCGCTTCCTCGCGAACATGAGCCACGAGCTGAGGACGCCCCTCAACGGCATCCTCGGCTTCGCGCAGATCCTCTCGCGCGACCCGGAGCAATCGGACCGCAACCGCGAGCGCCTGCGGGTGATCCGCAGCAGCGGCGACCATCTGCTCGGGCTGATCAACGACGTGCTCGACCTCGCGAAGGTGGAGGCCGGGCGCGTCGAGCTGCGGCCCGCGCCGTTCCTGCCGCGGGATCTGTTGCGCGACCTGGAGGTCGGTTTCGCGGCGCGCGCGAACGTGCGCGGCCTCCGGTTGGAGGTGGTCGCCGACGCCCTGCCCGCCGGTGCCGTGGTGGGCGACCCGCAACGGCTGCGTCAGGTGCTGGAGAACCTGCTGGGCAACGCGGTCAAGTTCACGACCTCCGGCGGCGTCCGTCTGGAGGCCGTGCCGGACCCGGCGGGCGCGGACCGCTTCCGCTTCGTCGTGGCCGACACCGGCCCGGGGCTCTCGTCCGACGACATCGCGCGGCTCTTCCAACCCTTCTCGCATGCGGGACCGGGCCGTCCGCAAGAACAGGGCGCCGGCCTCGGTCTGGCCATCAGCCAGCACCTGGTCGGCCTGATGGGCGGGCGC
This sequence comes from Verrucomicrobiota bacterium, assembly GCA_947454005.1. Lineage (GTDB taxonomy): Bacteria > Verrucomicrobiota > Verrucomicrobiia > Limisphaerales > UBA9464 > CAIVQB01. The sequence goes on along the minus strand of CANGMH010000003.1, from coordinate 33,686 downwards.
ATCGAGGTCGAGAGCACGCCGGGGAAGGGCAGCCGCTTCTCGTTCGCGATCCCGCTCCCTCCGTCGTCGTCGCCGGTGTCGACGGTCGGGCCGTCGCGGCGGATCATCGGCCACGAAGGACGTCGACGTCGTGTGCTGCTGGTGGACGACCTGGAGGTGAACCGCCGGTTGTTGCGCGAGTTCCTCGGGCCGCTGGGCTTCGACCTGACCGAAGCCGAGACCGGCGCGCAGGCGCTCGAGGCCATGGCGGGTGCCGTCGGCCCGGACGCCTTCGACCTCGTCCTGCTCGACCTGCGCATGCCCGGCATGGACGGCTTCGAGCTGACCCGTCGCATCCGCGCGCTGCCGGGCCCGGGGCCGCGGTTGGTGGCCACTTCGGCGAGCGTGTTCGGGTTCAACCGCGACGACGCAGCGCGCGCGGGTGCGGACGATTTCCTGCCGAAACCGTTCCAAGAATCTCAGCTGCTCGAGATCCTGCGGCATCAGCTCCGCCTGGCGTGGCGCTACGAGGACGAGATACTGGCCGCGACCCCGGTCGCGAACGCGTCGGATCCCGCGCCGGTCGCGACGCTGCCGTCCGAGGCGCAGCTCACGCCGCTCCGCGTCGCGGCGAACCGCGGGGACATCGTCGCCCTGCGTGCCGCCATCGCGGTGCTCCGCGCGGAAGCGCCCGGCCATGCCGCCTTCGCCGACGAACTGGAAGCGCTCGCGACCTCGTACCAGATGGCGGCGCTGCGGAGACGGCTCGGATGAGGTGGGATCCAAGGGACGCGGGAACGAGGCTCTCAGGAACATCCCTGTTCCGCGCCGGGTTGCCCGGTGCTCGCCGGCATGGCACGGTCGGAACCGCAATGGGTCTCAAGCCAGCCTTCCTCGTGCCTCTGGCACTTCTCTCCACGCCGGGCATCGCGGCGTCGGCGAACCTCGTCTTCAACCCGTCCTTCGAGCTGGACTCCGTGACTCCGGGGCTGTTCCTGCAACAGACGCCGACCGGTTGGACCGCGGTCGGGGGCGGCACGGACGTCCTGAGCGCCGGTTATTCGGGCGGATCGGCCGCGGCAGGCGCGCAGTTCGTCGACCTGATCGGCAACCTCTCCGGTGGTCCGTTCCCCACCGGGCTCGAGCAGACGTTGGGGCTGTCCGCCGGGGTCACCTACCAGCTGTCGTTCGCCTACACCGACGACGGCGGCGGAGTGGCGCCGCTGGATTTCAGCCTCGGCACCCTGGTGTCCGGTTCGGTCGACCCGACCGGTCTCAACGCGTTCACCGACTTCGGCGCGACAACGCCTTGGCAGGTCTTCACGACGCAGTTCACTCCGTCGGTCTCCGGCGACGCCACGCTCCGCTTCACCACGGCCAGCGGTTCTTTCGGCGGGCCCTACCTGGATGCCGTGTCCGTCTCGGAGGTCCCCGAGGCCAGCAGTCTCCTGCCGTTGGCCGGTCTGGCCGGGACGGCGTGGCTGTGGCGGCGCCGCCGGGCGGCCCGGACCCGCGCGACCGCCGAGGCCGCTGGGTGCTGATCCCGCGCTCCGGACCGACTTGGACCTTCCCGCCACCATCCTGGTCGTCGACGACGTGCCGGCCAATCTCGGCCTGCTCTTCGACGCGTTGACCCAGGCGGGACACCGCGTGCTGGTGGCGGAATCCGGCGAGGGCGCCCTCGCCCAGCTCGACCACGAGACGCCGGAGATCGTGCTGCTCGACTACATGCTGCCGGGCATGGACGGCATGGAGGTCTGCCGCCGGATCAAGGCGCGTCCGGCGTCCGCGGACGTCCCGGTCATCTTCCTCACCGCGGTGGACGAGCTCGACGAGAAGGTCCGCGCCCTCGACGCCGGCGCGGTCGACTATGTGACGAAGCCGATCCAGACGCCGGAAGTGCTGGCGCGCGTGCGGACGCATCTGCGCGTCGCCCGGCTGCAACGCGACCTGGCGGACGAGCTGGAGATGCGGCGCGAGGCCGAGGAACAATTGCGCGATTCGCTCGACCGCGCGTTGATCGTCGCGGCGCCCGACGGCAAGGTGCTCTTCGCCACGCGGCTCGCGCAGACCTTGCTCACGAGGAGCTTCCCGGCATCGGCGCCCGGGTCGCTTCCCGACGCGCTGCGCCCGGCCGCGACGCGCATCCGGTCCGAGGAGGTCGCCCCGGGGCTCGGCGCCCGTTGGTCGACCGGACGTCCCGGCGAGCCGACCGTCATCGAGCTGGAGACGCGGGCCTCGGAAGGTCCCAACGCGCTCCTGCCGCTCGGGCTGACACCCCGCGAGGCGGAGGTGCTCTTCTGGCTCAGCGAGGGCAAAGCCAACTCGGAGGTCGCCATCATCCTCGGCTCCGCGCGCCGCACCGTGGAGAAGCACGTCGAGCACATCCTCGGCAAGCTCCACGCCGAGAACCGCGCCGCCGCGATCCGCACCGCGCTGAAGGCGATGGGCGGCCTGCGCGATTGAACGGGCGGGCACCGCTCTGGACCGCGGCGGTTGACCTGCCCGCCCGCCAGACCGCTCAATCGCCGCGGTGACACCCGCCGAGAAGACCCGCCGCAGCTACGACCGGCTCCCGTACCCCGGGACCGAGGCCTCCATCGCCGAGGGCAAGGGCGGTTCGCTCCCGTCGCAGCGATGGATCGAGGCGGTCGGCCTTCCCGGACAGGGCAGGCCCGCGCGCGTGCTCGTCGCCGGCTGCGGCACCGGCGCGGAAGCTTTCGTGCTGCGGCGGCGGTTGCCCAAGGCGGAGATCGTCGCGGTCGATTTCAGCTCTCGGTCGATCGAGGTCGCGCGGCGGATCCAGCGCGCCGCGAAGATCGCCCGGCCGGTCGCCTTCGACGTGGCGGACCTCACCGATCCGGATCTCGCGACGAAGGTCGGCACGGACTTCGACCTCGTCACCTGCCACGGCGTGCTCAGCTACATCCCGGATCCCGGACAGGCGTTGAAGAGCCTCGCCCCTTGCCTCCGGCCCCAGGGCGCGCTGTACCTCGGCGTGAACGGCGGGTCGCATCCTGCCACGCGGTTGCGGCCGTGGTTGGCCACGCTCGGGCTCGACGTCGACGCGATGCAGAACGAACGGCGCCTGCGCGAGCTGCTCGGCGTGTGGGATGCGCTGTACGACGACGACCTGCGCGGGCTCTCGTCCATGTCGCCGAGCTATCTCGCCAGCGACGTGTGCGGGCCGCACTTCAACAACTGGGAGCTCTCCCGCTGGCGTTCCGAGGCGGCCCGGAGCGGATGGGAGATCGCCGGCACCTGGCTGCTGCCGTTGGCCATCCGGCTGACGATGGACGGCGCGCGGCATCGTCCGCTCTTCCCGCGCGGCATCGGCGAGCTCGCATCCGTCCTGGACCAGGCGCGTCCGGCGGGATTCCACCGGATCCTGCTGCGCAAGGCGTCGGCGATCGGCGACGGGATCCGCTGGACGGGTCTGTACACGCCGCGTTTCCGCGAGGCCGCCGGGACGTCGTCCGTCCCGGTCGTGCTCGATTCCGCCGTCTTCAACCTTGGCCAGGACTGGATGCTCACGCGCCGACAAGCCGGGGCCTTGCGCGAACTGGTCGCCGCGGGCGCGGCTCCCAAGGGCTGGGCCGGTCGCTGGGGCACGGGCGAAGCCGCGCGGCGGATCCTCTGGCAGTGGGAGGCCTTCGGCGCGGTGACGCGTGACGGACGGGACGCCGCGGTGAAGTGAACCGGTGGCCGCGCCGCCGCGCAGTCACGCGTAGCGGTCCGGGTCGAGGAGCTCCAGATCGATCGAAGGCCGCTCGCCGGAAAGCACCTCGGCCACGAGCTTGCCGGTGATCGGGCCGAGGCTCAGGCCCATCATCGCGTGACCGGTGGCGATGGTGAGGTTGTCGTGGCCCGCGGTGCGGCCGATGTACGGCAGGCCGTCCGGTGAGCACGGCCGCAGCCCGCGCCAAGGCTGGATGCCCGCGAAGTCATCGGCCCCGAACTTCGGATAATACCTCGGCACGGCATCGATGATGCCCCGGACGCGGACCGGGTTGATGGTCTCGTCGAGGCCGGCGATCTCCATCGTCCCGCCGAAGCGCAACGTCCGGCCCATCGGCGTCACCGCGACGCGGGCCTCGGTGAAGATCGAGCACACCTGCGGCAGCTCGCGCGGCTCCGGCAGCGTGAGGCTGTAGCCTTTGCCCGCCTGCATCGGGATCCTCAGGCCCAGCCCGCTCCCGAGGACCGGCGACCAGGACCCGCCGCAGAGCACGAACTCATCGGCCGCGAGGGTTCCCGTCGCGGTCGTCGCCCCGACGATCCGGCGTCCGTCGCGCACGAAGCCGGTGATCTCCGTGTTCCACGCGGTCCGCACGCCGAGCGTCTCGCAGCGGCGTTGGAGGGCGTCCATGAAGCGTCCGGGCGAGAGATGGCAATCCTTCGGGAAGAACACGCCGCCCGCGACGTCCATGGTCACGTCCGGATCGAGCGCGGCGAGGCCCTCGGCGTCCAGCACCCGGGCCGGGACGCCGAGGGCGTTCGCCTGCGCGGCGTACCGGGCCTCGTCATCGAGCGCGTGCTGCGTCTTGCAGAGCATCACGAGGCCCTTCTGGACCAGGCCGAACCCTTCGCCGGGGAGCGCGGACAGCTCCTCGAAACAGGCGCGGCTCGCGAAGCTGAGGTCGCGGATCAGCGGCGCGGCGCGCCCGACGTGCGCGGCGGTCGACGCGGCCCAGAACTTCAGCCCCCACTTCAGCAGGTCCAGGTCGAGGCGCGGCTTGATGTAGAACGGCGATGCCGGGTCCCACATCCACTTGAGGCCGAGCGCCACCATGCCGGGCGCGGCCAACGGCACGAAATGGCTCGGCACGACCATGCCGGCGTTGCCGAAGGAACAGCCGTCGCGTTGTCCCGGGTTCCGGTCGACGACGGTCACGCGGTTGCCGCGCAGCGCCGTGTAGTAGGCGATGCTGAGGCCGATGATGCCGCCGCCGATGACGACGACGTCCTTGGGTCCTGACCGGGGCTGCATGTTCGTGAGAGGAAGATGGCGCCGCTCCGGTCGCCGGTCTTGTCCCCGATGCATCGGGTCGATGGCAAAGGCGGCACATCGCGCCGCCGGGACGCTCAAGGCGCCGCGAACGGCTTCGGTTGGGCCTTGTCCCACTCGGCCTGCGTCACGGTCTTCTTCTCGTGGAGATGGACGAAGGTGCCCTTCTTGTTGCCGACGACGAGGTCGGGCAGGCCGTCCTTGTCGATGTCCCCGACGACGAGCTGGGTGCCCACGCCGGAGTTGTCGTCGATCAGGTGCGGCACGAAATCGACCGACTTGTCCGCGCCGCGCACGGTGCGGAACCAGTACGCCACGGCGGCCTGGTTGCGGTCGGGATCGCCGGTGCGGCCGTGCGACCAGAAGCGCTTGCCGGTCACGATGTCCTTCACGCCGTCGCCGTCCATGTCCACCAGCTCCAGCGCGTGCAGCTCGGTGAACTTCACGCCGTAGCGGTTCTCGCGCGGCTCCTTGTTCATGATCACGTGCTCGCGGAACGAGATCTCTCCGCCGGTCCGGACCTGCTGGAACCACGCGAGGCCGAACGCATGCGCCGTCAGCGCGCTCACGACATCGGGCAGCCCGTCGCCGTCGACGTCGTACACGTGCATCTGCGAACCGCCGAGACCGAACGGGCCCGGATGGAACCTCCACTCCGGGTCGCCCGCGAGCGAGGCGGGTTGTTCCCACCAGCCGTCCTTCTCGACCAGGTCGGCACGGCCGTCGCCGTTGATGTCCCCGATGCCCATGCCGTGGGTGAAGTTGCCGTAGCCCTTGTCCGGCGAGATGCGGTGCCAGGTCCACGGCTTCGCGGGGTCCGAGGCGTCGGGCGAAGCATAGCCGTAGGCGCCCTTGGTGATGCAGACGAGCTCGGGCCTGCCGTCGCCGGTGATGTCGGCGAAGGTCGGTGATTCGTTGTCGGTCTGGGTGAAGACGACGTGGCGCGTCCAGTGTTTGTCGGGCGACCTCGGGTTCTCGAACCAGACGGTCTCCTGGCCGGGGAACCCGATGATGAGCACGTCCATCCAGCCGTCGTCGTTGAAGTCGCGCGGGAAGGCGAAGAAGTTGTCCGAGTAGGTGTTCTTGCTGCCGAGCGCGCCGTCGTAGCCCGGCACGGCCACGGAGGTCATCGGCCCGAGCTGGAGCTGGAAGGTCGCCTTCGGCGCGTAGATCTCGTGGCGTTTGGTGAAGCCGGGTCCCTCGTACCACCACGGACCGGAGACGATGTCGTTCACGCCGTCGCGGTTGAAGTCGGCGAAGCTCGCGCCCTCGCACCAGAACTGGTCGCTCAACTGGAAGCGCTTGAAGGTGTGCAGCACCGGGTCGGCTGCCTGGATCGCGAACGCGGCGCAACCGGCGGCCAAGGCCGGCGACAAGGAGGCGATGGAAGTTCTCATGGTCCCGGGAAAGGGGCCTCTATCGCCGCGGAGATTCAAGCGCGGAGAAGCCATGGCGCGCGTGAGACCTTCGACCCGAGACCCGAGACCCGAGACCCGAGACCCGATCCGCCGCTCACCGCGCCGGATCCGAGGTCGGCTCGATCCGGAGCCGCGCGATCTCCCGCAGCAGCGTCTCCAGGCCGCGGAAATATTCGTCGTCGGACATCGTCGGACGCGCCTCGCGATGTTTCTCGATGGCCAGCTCCAGCTCGTCGCAACGGGCGCGGACGGCGGGATCCATCGAGCGTTCGTCGGGGCTCCGGACGAGATGCATCTGACGTGCCCGGAGGCCGTCGAGCGCTTTGTCGTCCTTGGCCTTCTTGATGGCGCGCGTGCCGCGGAACCAATCGGCCGGCGTCCCCAGGCCGTCGCCGTTGTCGTCGACGAGCGCGTGCTCCGTCGCGAGACGGTCGGCGGTCTTGTAGAACTCCGCGACCTTCGCCGACGCGCTCAGGAACGCTTCGAGCAGCGATGTCTGTCCGTCCTGGTCCAGGTCCGACGCCGGATCGGCGATGGCGTCGGCCAAGGACCCGCCGAACCGCGCGAAGCTCTGCTCGTTGCCGCTCCGCGTCGCCGTCACCACCACGCGGCCCGGGGCCGACAACGGCTTGAGGAAAGGCCCGCTCGCGGACGAGGTGTCGATCACCGCGACGGGCCGGTGGAAGGGCTTCAGCCAGAGCGCGAGGTCGGCCGCCGCGAGGTCCGGGCCGCGCAGGTTGAACTTCGCGTCGCGGCCGTCGTACGTGCCGTGCCCGATCAGCACGATCCAGAGCGCCGCCGCGCCTTCCGTCGGTTCGGCCTCGATCGCGGAGCGGAGCAGCGCGAAGTCGTCGGTCGTCCCGGCGTCGCCGATGCCCAAGGTCGTCCGCTTCGCTCCGGCCTGCTCGCCCAGCTTCTCCCACTGGGCGGCCTGCCGGACGAAGTTCGTCGCGTAATCGGCCTCGCCCGGCGCGCCGACGACGATGAGGAGCGTCGGCGTGTCGTTGGTGGAGGTCGTGGCCGATCGCGCGGGCAGGGAAGAGGCGAGCACGACGAGCGCACCGAGCAGCCGGATCCAACCGGCGAGGCTTTGGCGCGCGGCCGGGACGATGTCGAGTGGTCCGGTCATGGCATGCCTTTCCATCGGCGCAGGCCCCATTCCGCGACCAAGCAGACCAAGGCGAGGGCGAAGACCAACGGCGTGTTCCAGAGCGGCTGCGACCAGGCCTCCATCACCGGCGCGCGGCGCATCGGCAGGCCGGCGACGAAGGTATCGAGCTTGGCGGCCGGGACCACCTCGCCGCCGGTGCGCTTGGCGATCTCCTCCATCCGCGCGAGGTCGGGCACCAAGGAGCGGAACTCCTCGGCGGCGGGGTCCGAGCTCCAGCCCGCCTCGTCGCGGCCGATCGTGCCGCCCATCGAATTGGTCGCGCCGGCGGTCGCCTTGAACCCGCCGCTGAGCCTCGGCACGTAGGTCGCCTCGTACAATCCGGGCTCGGTCGAGGAGGCCTCGGCCTGGAGCCGCATCGGGCCGGCGGCGCCGCTCGCCGGGTCCGCGTCGAAGACGACCGGCTCGACTGTGATGCCGACCGACGCGTCGTCGACCGGCTGGTACCTCGGGTCGCGGACGCGCACCTGGAGGCGGACCGCGCCGTCCGCGTCGTCGGGGACCGGCTCGACCGAGAGCTCGACGCGTTCCGGCACATCCGAGATGAGCCAGCGCACGAGCTGGCGCCATGATTTGTCCATGTCGGCGTGGGCGGCGGCATCCTTCATTCCCCAGCGCCAGACGTCGCCGACGGGGAGCGCGGCGGTGCGGCCGCGGCCGAACCGCTGGATGACGAGGGCGGGATGCTCCTTGCCGGCGGCGTCCGCGACGGTGGCGACCACGCTCGCCCCGGGTTTGATGCCGTGGACGGGGTTGAAGACCTCGAAGCCGGGCATGCCGTCGATGCGCGTCCGTTCGTCGGATTCGTTGTCGCGCACGCGGGCCCACGGTTGCAGCCAGCCTTCTCGGGCGAGCCCGAACTTCAGCGGACCGGCCGGATGCACCGATGCCGCGCGGTCGAGATAGACCGGCAGCATGTCGCCGATGGGCGTGCGCTGGTAGTGGCCCTCTTGGAACGATTCCATGCCGCCGAGCATCAGGAATCCGCCGCCGCGCTCGGACACGAACTTCTGCAGCAGCAGCGCCTGCTCGGGCGTGAAGAACTCCGCCTCGAGGTCGTCGACGATCACCGCCTGGTAGCCGTACAGCTCCTCCGCGGTGCGCGGGAACCCGCTCCGCAGCTCGACCTCGTCGCGCGTGTTGAGCCGCGTGAGCACGGGTTGGTCGTAGCGCTCGGTCGCTTCGCGCGTCTGGTCGCCGAAGCCGCGGAAAAGCGGGTTGCTCGTCTCGCCCGCGCGACCGCGGAACTCGAACTTCGGCTCTCGTTTGGCGATGCGGATGAGCCCGACCATCTGCACCTGGTCGTCCTCGGCGACGGCGCGGTTGAGGAACTTGAACTCCCAGTTGGGCCGGCCGGCGACGTACAGCACGCGGAACGGGCCCTGCCCGCGGTCGGCGACGACCACGCGCGCGTTGTTGGCCAAGGTGGCCTCGGCGGAGTTCGTCGCCGCACCGCCCCGGTCGATCTCCGACGCGGTGCCGACGCGCAGCTGGTAGAACGACACGCCGGGCTTCTCGGGTTTCACGTTGAAGCGCAGCGCGGCGCCTTCTCCGTCGGCCCGCCCGCGGACGGTCTGCTCGGCCATCACCTTGCCCGTCCGGTCGCGGAGCCGGGCCAGCACCTTCTCGCCGCCGAAACCTGCGGACGTGACGTCGGCCTGGACCGTGACCGGCGCGTCCTCGAAGACCGTCTGGCTCACCGTGACCTGGCGCAGCGAGATGTCCTTCACGGCGTCGCGCCGGCCGAGGACGACGGGATAGACCGGCGGCACGCCCGCGAGGTCGGGCAACGCGCCAAGGATGTCGGTGGCGTTGCCGTCCGTGAACAAGAGGATGCCGGCGAGGGGACGTCCCTTGGAGCGCTCCGCGAGGCCGCGCAGGGCCGCGCCGATCGCGGACGAGCGGCCGGTGAAATCGAGCTCCGCGAAATCGCGCACGTTCTGGATCCGCGCGTCGAAGGCGTAGCGCCGGACGTCGAATCCTTCCGCCAGTTTCCCGGGCCAGGCGGAACGGCCCGGATCGAGCAGCTCGCGGAGTTCTTCGCCGCGCGTCCGGGCGTCGCCGGCGTCGCGGACCTGCAGGCTCCGGGAATTGTCGGCCACCACCGCGAAGAGGTTCGCGCCCGGCCGCGCGCGCCGGCCGGTCCAGAGCGGCTCCAGCAGGCACGCCGCGAGCGCCGCGAGGCCGACGAGCTTGAGCCCGAGGCAGGCCCAGCGCAGGCGACCGCCGGGCATCGACCGATAGCTCCATGCGAGCAGCACGGCCACGGCCGCCAGCGCGACCGAGAGCGGCAGCAACCCGTCGGGCCGCGAGAAGGTGAGGGAGGCGAAGGTCATCCGTTCGGCCTCGGGAACATGGCTGCGGCGCGCATCACTTGTCCTTCCCCAGATCCTCGTAGTAGCGGCGCACGAGCTCGGAATAGCGCGTCGGCACCGGGTCGCGGTCGATGGGCACCAAGGTCTCCTCCGTGGTGCGGCGGGCGAGCTCTTCGCGGATGCGTTCCCGGACCTCGACGAGCGGCTTCACGACCTTGAGCCGGACGTCCGCCCAGTCGGGCTTCTTGAGGTCCCGGCGGTATTCGAGGCGCATCAGGCGCGCCTGCTCGCGCGCCGTGGCGAGGCTGCTGCGGAGATCCGGTTGGTCCACCATGTCCTCGACGTCGCGCAGGCGGTCGGCCCACGGCGCGAAATCGCCACCGGTGATCGGGCCCGCGGCATCGGCGCCCCCGCCGCTACCGCCTCCTCCGCGGTCCTGGCGACCGCCGAGCAGCTGACTGAGATCGAGCCCGCCGCGGCCGGCGGGATCCGGACGTCCGCCTTGCTGCGGGGATCCCGGCTGCCGTCCGTTGCCGGGTTGCCTGCCTCCGGGTTGCGACGCCTGTTGTCCGGCTTCACCGGATGGCTGCGGCCGGCCCGGGCCTTGTCCTTGGGCGTCACCTGTTCCGGGTTGACGCCCTGGTTCACCGGGAGCCGCGCCCTGGGTCTGGGCCGTTGCCGTAGGGTCCTTCGCTTCGCCGTCCTGGGCGGACCCTTGGCCGGGCTGTGGTCCGGTTCCTTCCTTTCCGGAAGAGCTGGCCTGTGCGGCACCTTTGGTTTGGCTGACGGAGTTGGTGCCGGAGCGCTGGGCGGCGTCGCCGGCCGGGGCCATCTCGCGATCGAGTTGCTGGGTGAGCGAGTCCAGTTCCTGTTGGGCCAAGCGCAGCGCGTCGGTGTCGTCGCCGAGGACCTTTTCGGCCGCGTGTTCGACGCCTTGCCGGAGAGCGTCGATGGCCGCCCGGGCGCGGGCTTCCGAGGCACGGGCCGGGACGTCCTGGCCTTGGCGGAGCATCTCGGCGGTGAGTTCGATGGCTTTCGAGCCGTCCTGCGAGGACTTGTCCTGCAAGCGGTCGTAGAGGCCGCGCGTCATCATGCGGTTGCGGATCAGGTCCTCCTGCAGCTTCTTCGCGGTCTCGGCGTCGGCCTGGCTGGCCTTGCGGAGGGTGTCGTAGAGCTGGCGCGAGACGAGCGGTTCGGAGGACTCGGCCTGCTGCGACACCTGGGTGGCGCGGGCGAGGAGGTTGGTCATGCGGGCCCGCTGCTGGTCGAGCAGGTCGATGGCCTTCTGGCGTTCGTCGGATCCGCCGAGCGTCTTGCGGTCCGGGGCGTCCAACGCCTCGATCTTCTTGGCGACCTCCTCTTCCTTGCGCGCGAGCTCGCGGGCCTGTTCGCGCATCTGGCGCATCTCCTCGGCGAACTCGCTGGAGTTCTGCTTGCGGAGCTCGTCGCGCATCTCCTGGAGCTGGCGCTGGGCCCGGGTGCCGGCGGCGAGGGCCTGCTGGACCTTGCCGTCGCCGGTCGCCTCGGCGGCGCGCTGGAGGTCGTCCCGGGTCTGGTCGAGCTGCTTGCGCTGCTCGGCCATCCCCGCCTGGTTCTCGGGGCGGTCCATGCGCTGCTGGAGTTCGTCGATCTCGGCGACCTGCTTCTTCTGCTCTTCTTGGAGGCGCTTGAGCTGGCGGCGGACCTCTTCGCGTTCTTTCTCGGTCTTAGCCTCCTGGAGCGCGGTCTGGAGCTCCTTGAGGCGCTCGTTCACGTCTTCCTGGCGGCGCGCGAGCTCCTTGAGGCGGTCCTGCACCTGGAGCTGCTCGCGGCGGCTCTCGTCCTGCGGCGCACGGGCCTGCCGCTGGGTCTCGTAGCGGTCCTCGGATTGGGTGAGCTCCAGCTCGTCGAGTTGCCGCTGGTTCCGTTGATCGCCTTGTTGCTGGCCCTGGCCGCGGCTCCGCGAGCGGGTCACGGAGGTCTCGCGGGCCTGTAGCTTGAGCAACGCCTGATAAGCGGCCTGCTCGGCGACCAGCGCATCGGCGAGCGCGGCCGGTGAACCCTTCGCCTTGTCGAGCTCCTCGAGCGACCGCTCCATCTGCGAGATGGCGGCTGACCACAGGGTCTTCGCGCCGGGGGATTGCTGGCGCTCCATCGTGGCCTTGGCCTGTTCGATGGCATCGACGGCCGATCCGCGGACGACCGCGAGGTCGTCCTCGTAGCGGACGGGTGCTGGAGCTTTCGCAGGCCGGGCGACGGCATCGGTGCCCCGACGGGCGGGACGCTTGGGCGCGTCGGCCGCCTCGGCATCGGAGCCGGCCCGCGCGCGCTGCGCCATGAGACCGTCCGCACCGCCGGAGAAGCCGCGGCGCATCTCCGCGATCTGTTGCCGGATGGATCCAGGCTCGGCAGGACGATCATCCGGGGCGTCGAGGGACGACGTGCCCTTCTTCGTCGGCGCGGACGATCCGGCGTCCTTGGCCGGCTTCGCGCGCTGGTCGCGTTGGAGGCGCCAAGTCGCGTTGATGATCTGCTTCTGGAGATCGGCGAGCTTGGTCGTCGGGTTGCCCTGGCCTTGTCCGCCGCCGCCGGGCTCCTCTTCGCCGCCGCCCTGGCCTTCGCCTTCACGGAAGATCTCCTCGAACGGCCTCACCTCGGCGAAGAACAGGTCGCCGGTCGTGCGGCGCGTCTTGCCGTCGGGACCGATGTCGTCGGCCCAGGCGAACCACGCGACGACATGGTCGGGCTTCGCCCCGAGGTCCTCCAACCGGAGCAGGTGACGGAACTCGCGCTTGTCCTTCGCCGGCACCTCGCGGCCGAGCTCGACGAACTGCGTCTCCTGACCGACCTGCGTGAAGGCCAACCCGAACCGCTGCACGCCGAAGTCGTCCCAGACCGTTCCGCCGAAGGTGATCTCCTCGAGCGCGGACGGACGTTGGTCGCCGCGGGGCGAGGCGAGCTTGAGGTCCGGCGGGCGGTTCGGTTGCGCCTCGAACACGAACTGTGCCGCGACCTTGTTCGAGCGGCCGTCGGCATCGACGAGGCGAAGGTCGTAGGTGGTGCTCCCGACCGGCACGTGGCCGACGAGCGACGCGGTCGGCCGGTTGGTGCCGACCGTGAGCGCCAACGACGGCGCGTTGGTGCCGCGAGGGACGAGCGTGGCGGAGGCGACCGGTTTGTTGAGCTGGAGCGCGAGGTCCACCGTGGTGCCCTCGACGGCGCTGATGCGCCGGGTGTCGTCGATGTGCCTCGGCGAGAGCCCGGTGTAGGCGGGGAACGCGAGGTCGGCGTCGGAGCGTTCGAGCTTGGGATGCTCGAACACGGCGACCTTGTAGGACCGCGTCTCGGCGGTGCCGTACGCGACGCGGTAGGTGAAGTTGCTGCTGACGTCCGGGACGCTGCCGCCGAACACCGGATCCGCCAGGCTGCGGGTCAACGGGATCCGCATGGGCTTGCCCGGGATGCCTTCGATCACGAGCTCCGCCTCCTTCGGCGCCGTGCCGAACCGGACCAGCACCACGAGGCTTTCACCCCGTTCGATGCTCACATCGCCCGGCGTCACCTCGATGCCGGTGAAGACGACCTTGAGCCGCGAACGGGCCTTGGGGCCGGGCGGCACGCGCAACGGGCCGAGCAAAGCGACGAAGACGGCGAAGGTAGCGAGATGGACGACGTGCGATCCGGCCGACTGCCACCATGGCACCGCGCGGCGCCAACGGTTGCGGACGCTGTGCTCCACCGCGTCCCGCAGCACGCGCTGCTGGAGGAAGCTGAAGCGGCCCGCCTCGTCGGCCTCCTGTTGCACGACGGTGAGCAACAATCCGCGCAGGTCCGGATATCGCCGCTCGATCGCGCGCGCGACGGCCCGCACATCGGGCTTGGACCGGGCCTGGAGGACGATCACGACGACCGACCCGACGGCTCCGAGCACGACCAGGACCGGGAGCGTCCGCGCCGAACCGATGGCCGCGACCTTCTGGAGCCACAGAGCCGCGCCCGCGACCAGCGCGGCGACGAGCCACCAGGCGGCGAGCGCGAGCAGCAAGCGGACCCTCGCGTGGCGGCGCACGACCGGTCGGATCCGGGCTCTGAGCAAGCTGTCGGTCATGCGGGGGTTCCTTCCGTGGGCATTGTGCGCCGGGCGGTCCAACCGGCGAGCGCCGATTCGGCGGCCAGCACCGCGAGCGCCGCGATGAGCATCGAGCGCCAGATCTTCTGCCGGCTCTCCGCCTCCAGGCTCTGGAGAACGAGCTTTTTCTCCGTCGACCGGGCCGCGTCCGGTTGCGCCGCGTGGGTGACCGGCACGCCGAGGCGCGAGAGGTCGTCCTCGGAGAGCGGCGCGGTGCGTGTCTCGGCCGGATCGAGGTTCACCGCGAAACGTCGCGGAGCGGATCCCGCCGCGGACGCGACCGAGTAGATCCCCGGGCCGGCGGCGGTCGCGAAATCCGTCGCACCCGACGGCAACGTGACCGAGGTTCCGTCCGGCATCCGCAATGTCGTCGCGCCGGACATCGCGGCCAGCGGCACGCGGTCGCCGACCGTCGCCTGCGTGGCCGGAGCGGCGCCGTCACCACCGAGCTCGATCAAGGAATAGAGCAGCGGCACGAACTTCGACGACAGCGCGAGCTGGCTGTCCTCCGGTTGCCAACCGGAGGTGAGCACCATCACGCGGCCCTTGCCGACCGGCACCTCCAGCACCGCCGGCGCGCCGGAATCGAACTTCGCGAGGATGCGCGCGCCGGGGACCGCCGCCGCATCGAGCTGCCGATGCCGCCAGAAGTGGATCTTGGTGAAATCGCTGAAGCGCGGGTCGGCGAACGGCGCGAACAGCGGACTCCGGAAGTCGATCTCGGCGAGCATCGCGTACTTCTCCGGCTTCGTCTCGCCCATCACCAAGGAAGGCAGACCGAGCAACCGTGCGAGCGTCGTCGCCGAGGCGTTGCTCTTCGGTGCGAACAGGGCGGTCTTTCCGGCGAGGATCCGCTTCCGCACCGCGTCGGCTCCGGCGTCCGCCAGCGGGTCGGTGATGACGAAGAGGTCCGCCGCGTCGACATCGGTCGCCGGCACCGCTTCGGACGACTTCCGTGCGACGACCTGGATCGCCTGCCGACGGGTGGCGGGAAGCGCGCGGCGCAGGAAGAAGAGCGGCTGGCGCGTGTCCGTCGCGTCATCGTCGCCGAGATACAGGATGCCCGTCCGCGCGGCCTCGGTCGGGACGACGAAGACGGAATCGTCGAACGGGTCGTCGTCGCCTCGGAGCACGATCCTGGAGAGGCCCGGCGCGTTGGTCGGCGCGGGCACGGAGACGATGCGGCTCTGTCCGGGCGGCACATAGACCTCGACCGCGGCGCCGACGAGGTCCGGCGCGTCCGGACGCGCCCAACCGACCGGGAACTGCTCGCGCTTCGACCCGGCCGCGTTGACGACGCGGACGCGCGTGACCGGGCCGGCGTCGCGGTCGGCGTCATCGGATCCCGTGACGAGCTGGAGCCCGGCGTTGCTCGTCTTCGAGACCTTCACCGGGTCGACGCGCAGTCGGATCCCTTTCGGCCATTCATAGGCCTGGAGCGCCTCGAGCCGGCTGCCCTCCTGGAGATCGCTGATGAGCAGGATCTCGCGAGGACCCGGTTGTCCGGCGTCGTCGGGGCCGGCGAGGTCCTCGGCGGCGCGCACGAGGGCGTGTCCGAGCTGCGTCGAGGACCATCCGGGCGAGGTCGCGGCCAGCCGGCCGACGGCCTGCGCGACGCGGTCGCCGGCGGGCGTCGTCCTCCACTCGTCGAACGAAAAGAGCGGCGTGACGACGCGGTCGAAAGCCAGCAGCTCCACTTGGTCCGCCGGGCCGGCTTGGCGGAGTGCCGCTTCGGCCTGCCCGCGTGCCGCGGCCCACAGGCCTTCGCGCCGCATGCTGGCGCTGGTGTCGACCAGCACGACGATGCGCCGGGCCGCGCCCCGGTCGTCGTCGGGCGGCACGGATTGCTTGAGGAACGGTCGCGCGAAACCGACGGCCAGCAGCGCCAGCGCGAGGCAACGCAGCAAGAGCAGCAGCAGGTGCTCGAGCCGGCTCTTGCGCGTCAGCCGCGGCGGCGACGGCTGCAGGAACATCAGCGAGCTGAAGAGCGTCTGCTCGCGCGTCGTGCGCCGGACGAGGTGGAACACGACCGGCAGAGCGATAGCCAATCCACCGAGCAGGAAGAAAGGTGCGAGGAAGCTCATGCTGGGAGGTTCCCCGAGGTTGCGGCCACCGCCCGGGCCGTGGTCCCCCGGTGCATGCGCTGCCGCAAGAAATCGAAGAGCGCGAGCTCCAGCGGTTGGTCCGTCGCGAGCCGGTGGTAGGTGATGCCGAGTTTGTCGCAGATGCGGCGGAGCTCCGCGCAGTGCGCCTCGAGCTTCTGCACGTAGCCCTTCCGCGCGGCGGCCGGATCGACGTAGAGGGTGCGTCCGGTCTCGGCGTCGCGGAAGATCGAGGCCTGGTCGAAGACCAGCCCGAGCTCGGCGGGGTCGAGCACCTGGAAGACGACGACCTCGTGCCGGCAGGCCGCGAGGTCGGTCAGGCTGCGCTCCAGTCCTTCGAGCGGCGCGAGGAAATCGGAGACGAGCGCGACCAGCCCGCGTTTGCGGACCAGCTCGGTGATCCGCCGGAGCGGCGCCGCGAGGTCCGTGGCCGCGCCGCCGGCGGGTTTCTCCAGCGCGAGCATGATCTGGCGCAGATGGCTCGAACGATGGCGCGCCGGCAGATAGTCGCGGAGGCGTTCGTCGAAGGTGAGCAATCCCACGGCGTCGCCTTGGAGATGGAGGAAGTAGGCGAGGGTGGCGGCGAGCGTGGCGGCGTAGCGGGCCTTGGTGTGGCCGATCGAGCCGAAATCCATCGAGCGGCTCTGGTCCGCGACGAGATGGCAGCGGAGGTTGGTCTCGTCCTCGAACTTCTTGATGTAATACCGGTCGCTCCGCGCGAAGACGCGCCAATCGAGATGCCGGGGATCATCGCCCGGCGTGTATTGGCGGTACTCGGTGAACTCCACGGAGAAGCCGTGGTACGGGCTGCGGTGGAGTCCGCTCCAGAAGCCCTCGACCACCGCGCGCGCCCGCAACTCGAGGTTGCGGATGCCCATCAGCGCCTGCGCGCTGATGAGCGAGGCGGAAGGCAGAGATGGGGTGGAGGCGGGGGCGGTCATCGAACTAGCGGGCAATCAGCTCAGGACGCAGCGATGCGTTGAGGCTTAGCTGATTTGAAAGCGAAATCATGTCGATGGGCGCCAAGAGTCGGCTGGAAGTGAGTACACATACTCAACCAGTCGGTCATGAGCTGCTCGGCGGTCGTCGTCGGTGAAGATGTCGTGCCACTGGGGCCGAAGGACCAACGCTTCCACGGTAAGGTCGAGCCGTTGACGCTGATGGAGCGCAGTGTATCCGTCCGAGGGACGCGAAGAATGGATAAGCGTCATGGCTGTCTGATAGCCGCCTTGGTCGCTAACCATGTTGAAGAAGAGTGAAGCGCGGTAACCAGCTTCGGTTAATGCGCAACGGTAAATGTTGAGCATCGCTCCGGTGAACTCACGGTGGCGCGGATTGTCGTCGCTCATTTGTCTTCTTGGAGAATAGCTGGCCCCTTCATCCGATCACCGGTGCCTTCACCGCTTCGAGCAGCTTGGTGATCACGGTCTCGACGCGGATGCCTTCGGCTTCGGCGCGGTAGTTGAGCAGCACGCGGTGGCGCAGCGTCGGGTAGGCGAGCGCGCGGATGTCGTCCACGGTGACGTGGGCGCGGCCCTGCAACAGCGCGCGGGCCTTCGCGCCGAGCACGAGGAACTGTCCCGCGCGCGTGCCGGCGCCCCAGGTGACCCACTGGTCGATGAAATCGGGCGTGCCGGTCTGGCGCGGGCGCGACGCGGCGGCGAGCCGGACGGCGTACCGGACGAGCTCCTCGGCGATGGGCACCTGCCGGACGAGCTGGTGGAAGCGCAGCACGTCGTCGCCGGTGAAGAGCGGCTCGATGGGCGCGGAGCGTCCGCCGGTGGTGCGGGCGACGACCTGCACCTCGTCGGCCTCGGGCAGGTAATCCATCACCACGTTGAACATGAAGCGGTCGAGCTGCGCCTCGGGCAGCGGATAGGTGCCCTCCATCTCGATGGGGTTCTGGGTGGCGAGCACGAAGAACGGCTCTTCTAGCGCGTGGCGCACGCCCGCGGCGGTGACCTGGTGCTCTTGCATCGCCTCCAGCAGCGCGGCCTGGGTCTTGGGCGGCGTGCGGTTGATCTCGTCGGCGAGCAGCAGGTTCGCGAAGACCGGGCCGGGCACGAACCGCATCCGCCGCTCGTCGCCCGCGGTCTGGAGGATCTCCGTGCCGGTGATGTCTGCCGGCATGAGGTCCGGCGTGAACTGGATGCGCGAGAACCTCAGGTGGAAGACCTGCGCGATGGACTTAACGAGCAGCGTCTTCGCCAGGCCGGGCGCGCCGGTGATGAGGCAATGGCCGCCGGCGAAGAGGGCGATGAGGATCTGGTCGATCACCTCGCGCTGGCCGACGATGGCTTTGGCCAGCTCGGCCTCGATCCGCGCGCGGCCGGTGGCGAGCCGGTCGAAGATCTCCTGGTCGGTCGGTGCCGCGGCGGCGACCTGGGCGACGGACGGTGACGGCGGCTCGGCGGTCTCGGCCGGAAGGACGGGGGGCGTGGGAGTGCTCATTCAGTGGGTCATCGCGTAGTAGATGATGTTGATGCCGAGCGGATAGGAGATCTTCTCGGAGAAGTTGCGGAAGAAGAAGTCGCTCTCGCCTTCGCGTTCCCAGCCGTCGCCGTTGTCGGTGTTGTGGGTGGCGATGACCATCATGCGGCCCTTCTCGTCGAAGATGGCGCGGTGATGGACGGTCCGGGTGTCGCCGTCGTGGTTCTCCTCGTAGGTGACGCCGGTGTACTGGCTCATCTCGCCGGTGCGGATATTGGGGACCTGTCCCTTGGACTTGATCTCGAACACGCCGTGGTAGACCGGGTGATCGAGGGACAACTCGACGAAGCTGCGTTCGGGCAGCACGCGCTTGAGCACGTCCTCGGCATTGTCCCATTCGCTGTCGCCCCAGAAGTCGTCGAGCATGAGGAACCCGCCGTTGAGCAGGTACTTCCTCAGCGCGGCGATCTCGGGCTCGCTCAGGTAGAGGCTGCCGGGTTCGACCATGTAGATGAACGGATAGCGGGGAAGATCGGGGTCGGTGAGCCGGAGGAATCGACCGTCTGGATCGACCTTCATCGAGGTCATCTGCTGGAGCCGGTAGGAGAGGTTGAGATCGCTGTCCGGGGCGTCGGTCGACCAAGGCGCGCCGCGGCTGAACCCGCCGCTGTCGCGGCGGATGCGGGCGAAGGTGAAGACATCGGTCGAGAAGGCGGGCGGGTTGGTCCAGACGGGCGTGCCGGTGCTGTGCGATCTGACCTCGCGGGCCGTGCGCTCGGTCTCGCCGATGAAGGTCTCTCCCCAGCCGCCCCGGAACCGTCGTTGGCCGAGCACGAGGAAGCTGAAGGAGATGCAGACGACGACCAGCACGAAGCGGGATCCCAGTGGCGGGAGTGCGTCCCACCTCCTCGGGAGGGCGGACCCTCGGGTCCTCCAAGGCGACGCCGCGGCGAGCCGCCTTATGATCCCCCGGAGCTTGCCCGCCACCGACGACGGTTCCGGCGCCTTCGTGGCGCGGTCCGGCGAATGTGAGAAGGGCGTGTCCATCGGAGGAGATCCCGGTCAATGCGTCATCACGTGGTAGATGATGTTGATGCCGAGAGGGAACGCGATCTTCTCGGAGAAGTTGTGGAAGTAGTAGTCGTTCTCGCCCTCGCGTTCCCAACCGTCGGCGGTGTCCGTGTTGTGCAGGGCGAGGACCATCAGGCGGCCCTTGTCGTCTAGGATGGCGCGGTGGTGGACGGTGCGGACGTCGCCGTCATGGTTGTCCTCCCAGGTCACGCCGGTCTGCTCGCTGCGGACGCCGAGCATGGAGTTCGCGTTCTGGTATTTCGCCTTGATCTCGAAGACGCTGTGGTAGAGCGGATGGTCCAGCGGCAGCTCGATGAAGTGCCGGTCCGGGAAGACCTCCTTGAACACGTTCTCGGCGTTGGCCCATTCGCTGTCGCCCCAGAAATCGTCCATCAGCAGGAATCCGCCGTTGAGCAGGTGCTTCCTCAGCGCCTCGGTCTCGGGGGCGGTGAGGTAGAGGTTGCCGGCGGCCGAGAGGAACAGGAACGGATAGCGGACCAGGTCCGGATCGGTGAGGTGGATGAGGCGTCCATCGGCGTCCGTCCGGATCGAGGTCATCTGTTGGACGCGATACGGCAGGTTGAGATCGGCGTCGGGCAGGTCGGTGGTCCAGCCGCCGCCGCCGCGGAAGTGGTGGCCGTTCGGGTTCTTGTCGTAGCGGATGCGGGCGAAGGTGAACACGTCCTGGCCGAACGCGGGCGGGTTGGTCCAGACCGGCGTGCCGGTGCTGCGCGTGCCGACTTCCCGCGCGGTATGGACGTCCTCCGGCACCTGGATCTCGCCTCCGCCCATGAACCCGCCGCCGCCGCCGCGACCGCCGCGTCCTCCACCTCCGCGCTGCGCGAACACGAGTCCGCCGGCGAGCAGCAGGCCGAGGATCCCGACCGCCCGGCGCCTCCGGACCGTGTCGTGCAGGAGCGCGCCCCCGTCCGACGGAGGCATCGCCGCTTTGCGGATGCGACCGACGATCGAAGCGATGAGGGCGGACAGCTTCATCAGAAGACGATGGATCTCGGCTTGGTCCTGCCTCCGGGCGTGGGGGCCGCCGCCGGAACGGAGTTGGTCGGCAGCGTGAGCAGCAACCGCAGCGCGGCGCCGTTGCGTGGAGCGTCCTCGAGCGCCTGCAGGACGTGGCGACGCGACGCTTCGACGTCGGTCGGACGCAACAGCCGTGCGAGCTGGTAGTGGACGTCGGACGGGTTCGGCGGGTCGAGCTTGATCAGTGTCGCGTAGGCGGCGATGGCGGCCGGAGCGTCGCCGGCGGCTTCGCTGGCCTCGGCGAGATAGCGGTAGGGCGGCGCGACCAGCGGGTTGATGGCGAGGAAGCGCTGCGCGCTGCGGGCCACCGTCGGCCAATCCTTCGCGGCGGATGCGAGCTCCATCAGGCGCAGGTATGTCGCGGTGGCCTCGTCGTCGCGTTCGGCATGGCGCATCAGCACCTCGCGCTCCGCGTCGGTCTCGCCCAGCGCGCGGTGGACCGACGCCAGCAACGGATACGCGCTGTCGGCGCCGGCCTGCTCGGGATACTTCTCGACGAGCTTCTGCAACGGGGCCTTGGCGTCGGCCCAACGTTTCTCCGCGACCGCGCGTTGCGCGACCTGGTTGAGCGCCCAGAAATTGTCGGGGCGCGCCGCCGCCCACGTCTCCAGCTCGGCCTCGGAGAGCGCCGGTTCCTTGGCCTGGCGCTTGAGCGGCCCGCCCGGGAACAACTCCGACAGGATCGCCTCCGGCTTCAGCTTCTCGGCGACCGTCGGCGCGGGTTTCTCCCATTCCAACCCCGGCGCGAGCTGCTTCGCCTTGTCGGTGGCGAAGGCGGCGAACTCCTTCTCGAAGCGATCCATCGGCATCGTGTGCTTGGCGATCGCGGCGTTGATGTCCGCGCCGCCGCGGAGATCGTCCAAGATGTCCTTGAGCGCCCCGATGCCGAACTTGCCGACCAAGAAATCCACGACCAGTGCCGATTCGTAATAGGCGAACTGGAGATGGAACGGCGTCTTCGGCGCGAGGAAGGCACCGCTGAGCTTCGAGACCGGGGTGAGCTCGCCGCCGAGGACCATCGAGCGGTAGCGGGGCGTCATGCGCTGTCCCCACGACGCGTCGGCCTGGAGCTCCTCGAACACCGAGATGCCCTCGCTCAGCCAGCGGGGCATGCGGTTCGCGGTCTTCTGGAGCGTGACCACGTGGCAGAACTCGTGCCACAGGACGGCCTCCCAGTTGACCGCGCCGGTCTTGTTCGCCGCCGGCCCGTTGGCGGTGACGACGCGGCCGAAGCACACGCCGAGGTAGCCCGGGTTGTCGGGCATGCCGAAGGTGCGGACGCCGAAATCCTTCTGCTCCGCGAAGATCTCCACCAGCGTCGGTAGCGCCAGCTCCATGGAGTACTTGGCGCACAGGTTCGTCCGCGCGCGCTCCAAAAGCGCGAGCACGCGCGGGCCGTACACCTCCGCCTCGTGGCTGCTGATGCGCACGACGAAGTGGGCGTTCGTCAGCGCGACGTACTTGGTCATCGTGTCGTGGAGCGTCACGAGGTTGTGGGCGGCCACGTCGTAGCCGTCGATGCGCTCCACTTCCTGCGCGAGCTTCCATCCCTCGGCCTCGTCGCCGAGGCGGAGCAGGTCGTTCGCGAGCTGCGCCTTCGCCGGGAGATACGACGGGTCGGCCTCGAGGGCCTTGCGCTGGTGCGCCGCGCCTTCGGCGAAGCGGTATTTCTGCGAGAGCTTGAGGCCGATGAGGTGGTCGACGCGCGGGTTGTCGGTCCAGAAGCGGAGCGCGGACGCGCGGGCGGCGGTCTCGGCGAGGGTGTCGTTCTTCAGGTGCGCGAGCACGGCGCGATAGGCCCATGCATCGGGCTGCCAGGGGTTGACGGCGGCGACCTCGTCGAGGCGCTTGGCCGCGCCTTCGTAGTCCTCGGCGTCGATGCGGTTGTCGGCGATGAGCAGGAGGCTGGGGATGTGCCGGGGATCCGCCTTGAGAGCGGCCTCGAGGGAATCGCCCATGACCTCGCGTTCGCCGGTGGAGTGGGCCTTGGCCAGCCCGAAGAGCAGGTCGGGGTCCTCGGGATGTTTCCGGACCCCTTCGTCGAAGGCCTTGGCGGCGAGGTCGAAGTCGTGCTTCTCCAGCGCGAGGTCGCCGCGCGCGAGGTAGACGTCGCGCAGGTCGGGATCGGCCTTCTGGGCGGGGGCGTAGATCTTGTCGAGGACCATCTTGGGGTCGGCCCCGAGCAGCAGCGCCGCGCGGCCGAAGGCGACCATGCTCGCCGGATCGCGCAGGCCGCCGCCCCGCGAGGTGACGGAGTCCTTGATGTCGTCGAGCACCGCGGCGGCGCCGCGGGCGTCGCCGGCGGCGAGGAACGCCTCGCGGGCGAGCCAGCGCAGGCGGATGCTGCCGGAGTCCTTCGCCAGCGCGTTGGTCATCGCGGCGCGGGCCTCGGGATAGCGGCCGGTCGTCAGCAAGGCGCGTCCGAGCAGCAGCGGCCATTCCTCGTCGCGCTGGCGGTCCTTGAGGGCCTTGGCCGCGATCTCGACCACCTTGGCGTGCTCACCCTTGAGCAGGAGGTCGCGGGCCTCCGAGGGTTCCGCGGCACGGCCGGCTACGGGGGCCGCGACCAGGAGCCCGAGCACCCAGCGCGACGCCCGGGCGAGGCCGATCGGGCATCGGTCCGGCGTGAGGGGTTCGCGGGAGGTGGTCACGGGGCAGACTCTTGGACCCGGATGGGGTGCATCGCAAGGCGGCTTGTTCCGCCGATGAAGACACCCGTGACCGCCGGAAGTTACCACGGATCCGCCGCCGGCCCGCGTGCCGTCGCCGGAAATAGACCAGGCGGCCATCGCTGGCCGCCTGGTCGCTCGGAATATGCCGGAGATCCGCTGATCAGGCCGCCGGAGCGGGAGCGGGAGCCGGGGCGACGTCGGCGATGGTCGCCTTGAGCTCGATCAGGTCGAGGACCTTGCCGGTGAGGATGTCCTGCTGGATCTCGGGGAACGCGTTCCGTTCTTGGAGAACCTTGACCATCTTCTCGGGCGTCTGGTTGTTCTGCTGGGCGAGGGCGACGATGCGCTGCGACATCTCGCGCTGGTCGACGGAGATCTTCTCGATCTCGGCGATGCGGTTGAGGATGAAGGCGGCCTTCACGCGGTCCTTGGCGCTGGCCTGGGCGCTCTGGAAGATCTCGTCCTTCTTGGTCTCGATGATCTCCTTGGCGACGCCGCGCTGCTGGTTCTCGTTGACGATGTTGTAGACGAGGTTCTTGGTCTCGCTGGCGACGACGCTGTCGGGCAGCTCGAAGCTGACCTGGTCGAGCAGCTGCTTGAGCAGCTGGTCGCGGACGGCGCGCTTCTGGCGGAAATCGAGCTCGTTCTGCAGGTCGCGGCGGATCCCCTGGAGCAGGCCGGGGAGGTCGGGGGCTCCGAAGCTCTTGGCGAAGTCCTCGTTCACCTCGGGCAGGACCTTCTGCTTCACGCCGGTGACCTCGACCTCGAAGACGCCCTTCTTGCCGGCGACCTCGCTGATGACGAACTCGCTCTGGAAATCGATGGTGACCGTCTTCTTGTCGCCGGCGCTCGCGCCGACGAGCTGCTCGGTGAAGCCGGGGATGAAGGAGTTCTCGGCGATGAGCAGCCAGGTGTTCTGCTTCTCGGTGAGGCCCTTGGCGGCCGGGTTGAAATCGGTGAGCGGCTTGCCCTCGCAGGTGCCCTTGTAGTTGACGACCACGGCGTCGCCGGTCTGCGCGGCGCGGGTGACGTCGTCGTACTTCACCTGCTGCTCGCGGAGGATGTTGACCGCGCGGTCGACGTCGGCGTCGGAGGCGAGGGTGGTCTCGCGCTTGGCGGCGAGGCCCTGGTAGTTGGGTAGGTCGAACTCGGGCGCGTGCTCGAGCGTGACCGTGTAGCCGAACGGCACGCCGCGGCCGAAGGACTGCTCCTCGACGTCGATGGTGACGATCACGCGGAGCTTCTGGTCGGCGGCGGCCTGGCGGTAGGATTCCTCGAACAGCTTCTTGCGCGTCTCCTCGTTGATGCGGCCCTCGTAGGACTTCACGATGAGATGCTTGGGCGCCTTGCCCGGGCGGAAGCCGGGGAGTTGGGCCTGTTTCTGGAACGCGCCGGTGAGCTCGTCGAAGGCGGCATTCACC
Source organism: Verrucomicrobiota bacterium (assembly GCA_947454005.1). Lineage (GTDB taxonomy): Bacteria > Verrucomicrobiota > Verrucomicrobiia > Limisphaerales > UBA9464 > CAIVQB01. The sequence goes on along the minus strand of CANGMH010000003.1, from coordinate 8,956 downwards.
TTCTCGACCGGCACCTCGACGCGGAGCAGTTTCTTGCAGGGACCCAGGGTTTCGACGGACACGTTCACGATGATTTCCTTTTTGGCTGACGTTCGGACGCACCGGGGCGACGCGAGTCGGCGTCCCGGCAAAGAGTGCGGAAAGTAGGAAACCGCCGGGAAACGGGTCAAGCGCCGCGTTGGGACAATGCGGGCGCCCGCAAACCGCTCCGCGGACCGCTTCCGGTGCGCGCCGGCTGACACGCGGCGGGGCGACGGCTACGCTCGCGGCAGATGAGCGACCACAGTTTCCGGTTCGGCGGCATCGCGCGGCTCTACGGCAAGGCAGGGCTCGAGCGGCTCGGTGCCGCGCACGTGCTCGTGGTCGGGCTCGGCGGGGTGGGATCGTGGACGGTCGAGGCCCTGGCCCGCAGCGGGGTCGGCGCGCTCACGTTGGTGGACCTCGACGAGATCTGCGTCAGCAACGTGAACCGCCAGCTTCCCGCGCTCGATTCCACCTTGGGGCGCGCGAAGGCCGAGGTGCTCGCGGAACGGGTCCGCGGCATCCATCCCGGTTGCCGCGTCGCGCCGTTGCTGGAGTTCTTCACCGAGGAGAGCGCGGGACGTCTGCTCCGTTCCCCGGTCCCGGGCATGGAACCCGGGGCCGCGGGCAAGACCGGTCCGGACTTCGTGGTCGACGCCATCGATAGCGTCCAGAACAAGTGCCGCCTCATCGCGCTCTGCCGCGAGAAAGGGATCCCCATCGTGTCCTGCGGCGGCGCGGGCGGCCGGCGGGACGCGACCCAGGTGCGCGTCGTCGACCTGTCGCGGGCGACGCACGACCGGCTGCTCAGCGAGGTCCGGAAGCGGCTCCGCCAAGCGCACGGGTTCCCAAGGGGCGAGAAGAAGTTCGGGGTGGACTGCGTGTGGTCGTCCGAGCCGCCGGTGTTCCCGCAGGAGGACGGTTCGGTGTGCGCCGCGGCCGAAGTGGCGTCCGCGCCGGGAGAATCGCGCCGCCTGAACTGTGACCGGGGCTACGGCTCGGCGACGTTCGTGACCGGGACGTTCGGCTTCGTCGCCGCGGGTGTCGTCGTGCGCCGCCTCGCCGAGGGCATCGCCAAGCCGTAGCGGATCCCCGCGCGACCGCGCAGGCCCCGATGACGGACGGCCAAACGTCGCGGACCGCCTGCGAAGGCACCTGACAAGAGGCTTGCTCCGCGAGGCCGGCCAGTGGAGGGTGCGGGCGGTTCGGGACGTGGCTCAGCCCGGTAGAGCGCTTGGTTTGGGACCAAGATGTCGCAGGTTCAAATCCTGTCGTCCCGACCACTTCCCCTCTTGGACTGCGACGCTCGAGAGCGTCGTACTGTCGTCTCTCCCGATCCCGCCCGGCACCGGTCCGGTGATCGCGTCGGTATCGGAGGCCCGGTGCGTTTGGCCTTCAAACCGCACCCCTCGATGCCTTAGACCTGAGGCCCGAGGCTTCCGACCCAAGCCGCCCGAACGCCGCAACGCCGCCGAACGCCATCCTGCATGTCCGCATCCCCCGCCAATTCGTTGCTCCGCCAGTGGACCGGCCCGCTCACCGAGGACCTTGTGCGCGCGCCGGGCGACTTCGGCCTCGGCCAGGTGCCCGCGCGGATGAAACCCGATGGCGTGACGACCATGGTCTGCGGCTTCTGCTCCACGGGATGCGGCCTGAAGGTCCATCTGAAGGACGGCCAAGCGGTGAACCTCACCGCCGATCCGGACTATCCGGTGAACCTCGGCATGGCCTGCCCGAAAGGCTGGGAAGCCCTCACCCCGCTCGCCGCGCCGGACCGCGCCACCATGCCGCTGCTGCGCGATCCCGCGTCCGGCGAGCTCCGGCCGGTCTCCTGGGCCGGGGCGATGGACGCGTTCGTCTCGCGGATGAAGGGCATCCAGTCGCGGCACGGCGCCCGTTCCATCGCCTATCTCAGCACGGGACAGATCTGCACCGAGGAGATGGCGTTCGTCGGCGCCCTCTTCAAGTTCGGCATGGGCGGCCTGCACGCCGACTCGAACACGCGCCAGTGCATGGCCACCGCGCACGTCGCCTACAAGCAGAGCTTCGGCTTCGACGCGCCGCCCTACACCTACGCGGACTTCGAGGAGTCGGATGTCCTCGTCTTCATCGGCGCGAACCCCTGCATCGCGCATCCGATCATGTGGCAACGCGTGCTGCGGAACCCGCACAAGCCCGCGATCATCGTGCTCGACCCGCGCCGCACCGAGACGGCGATGAACGCCTCCCTGCACCTGCCGCTCGCGCCGAAATCCGACCTCACGCTGCTCTACGGCATCGCCAACGCCCTCATCGCCCGCGGCGCGGTCGACCGCGCGTTCGTGGACGCGCACACGAGCGGCTTCGCCGAATTCGCCGGATTCGTCGCCGGGTTCACGCCGGAACGCGCCTGCGAGGCGGCCGACCTTTCGCGCGAGGATTTCGACCGTTGCGTCGCCCTCATCGCCGAGGGCAAACGGGTGAGCTTCTGGTGGACCATGGGCGTGAACCAGGGCCACGAATCGACCCGCACCGCGCAGGCGGTCATCGACCTCGCGCTGATGACCGGGAACATCGGGCGCCCCGGCACCGGCGCCAACAGCATCACCGGCCAGTGCAACGCGATGGGCTCGCGCCTGTTCGCCAACGCCACGTCGTTGCTCGGCGGACGCGACTTCACCAAGCCGGAGCACCGCGAGGCCGTGGCCCAGGCGCTCGGCGTGCCGGTCACGACCATCCCGTCCGAGAACTCGTGGGCCTACGACCAGATCGTGGACGGCATCGGGTCCGGCGCGATCAAGGGCCTGTGGATCATCGCGACCAATTCGTCGCACTCGTGGATCCACCAGGACCGGTTCAACGAACTGGTGAAGAAGCTCGATTTCCTCGTTGTGCAGGACCTCTACGCGACGACCGAGACGGCCCGCCTCGCCGATCTGGTGCTGCCCGCGGCCGGTTGGGGCGAGAAGGAGGGGACGCTCATCAACAGCGAGCGCCGTTTCGGTCTGGTGAAGAAGGTGCTCCGCGCGCCGGGCGAGGCGTTGAGCGATTTCGCCATCTTCCGGCTCATCGCCGAGGCGTGGGGCTGCGGCGACCGCTTCCGGGAATGGAGCTCGCCCGAGGCGGCCTTCCAGATCCTCAAGCGCCTCAGCGCCGGCCAGCCGTGCGACATCACCGGCATCCGCGATTTCCGGCATCTCGACGAGGCCGGCGGGATCCAGTGGCCCTTCGCGGAAAGTGATCAGTGTCCAGTGGCCGGTGATCAGTCCACGGGCGCGCGACGGCTTCGTGGCATCGCGACGTCCGATGAAAACGGTCCGCTGAAGGCCGATCACGCCGGGCGGGAGCGACGCCTTTTCGCCGATGGCCTCTTCTTCACGCCGGACCGGCGGGCGAAATTCCTCTTCGATCCGCCGCGTCCGGTGGCGGAACCGACCGATGAGGCGTTCCCGTTCATCCTGCTCACCGGGCGCGGCACCTCGGCGCAGTGGCACACCAACACGCGCACCGGCAAATCGGCGGTCCTCCGCAAGCTCTACCCGGAGACGTGCTACGTGGAGATCCATCCGGACGACGCACGGCGCCTGCGCATCGCGCCGCATTCCCGGGTCACGGTGGGCTCGCGTCGCGCCGAGATCACCGCGACGGCGTTCGTCACGCCCACGGTGCGGCCGGGACAGGTGTTCATCCCGATGCACTACGACGCCGTGAACCGCCTCACCTTCGCCAGCTTCGACCCGCATTCGCGGCAACCGAGCTACAAGCACTGCGCGGTCCGCGTCACGCCGGCCTGAGCGTTGGTCCGCGCGGAGCTTTCTGTTTCCGTGGACGCGGTGTAGCGTCGCGGGACCGCGATGTCCGAAACGAAAGACCCGTTGATGCTCCGATCGCTGCGCCGGCTGGCGGCGGCGGTCTTCGCGCACCCGCGATGGTTCCTCTGGCCGCAGTTCGTCCTCTTCGGCGTGTGCGTCTGGTTCACCGTCGCGCGGCTGCAGTTCGACATGGACCGCAACGCGCTGGTCGGATCGGACAAGACCTACCACCGGAACTTCCTAGCGCTGAAGAAGGAGTTCCCCGGGCAGGACGACCTGGTCGCCGTCGTCGAATCGGAGGACCCGGAGAAGAACCGCCAGTTCGTCGAGCGGCTCGGCGCCCGTCTGGAGGCCGCGTCGACGCTGACGTCGCCGACCAACCTGTTCGTCGACGTCTTCTACAAGGGCGACCTCAAGCTGATGGGCCGCAAGGCGCTGCTGTTCGTGCCCGAGACGAACCTCGTCGAGCTCAAGAAGGCCCTCGCGGATTACCAGCCCTTCCTCCAGCAGTTCTCGTCGGCGTCGAACCTCGTCTCGCTCTTCGAGCGGGTGAACACGCAGATCCGGACGAGCAGCCGGGAGAAGGACGCGCGGACCGATTCGCTGCTCAAGGCCCTGCCGGCGCTCGGACGCATCGTCGCCCGCGCGGAACAGAGCCTGGACCGCCCGGGCATCCCGCCGTCGCCGGGCGTCGACGCGTTGTTCGGGGCGGGCGAAGAAGCGGAGCGGGACAAGTACATCACCTTCGGCAAGGGCCGGTTCTACCTCGTCTCGGCCAAGGCGCGCGACGGCGACCTGAACTCCGATGCGGTCGACAAGTTCCGCGAGCTGGTCCGGCAGACGCGTGCCGAGGTGCCCGGCGTCAACGTCGGCGTCACCGGCGAGCCGGTGCTCGAATACGACGAGATGCAGCAATCGCAGAACGATTCGACCGTCGCCACGGTCATCTCGCTGGCGTTGACGGCCATCATCTTCGTCGCCGGCTACAGCCAGACCGGGCGCCCGCTCAAGGCCGTGCTCAGCCTCGTCGTCGGGCTCGGCTACACGATGGGCTACACCACGCTCACCGTCGGCCACCTCAACATCCTCACGATCACCTTCGTGCCGATGCTCATCGGGTTGGCGATCGATTTCGGCGTCCATCTCATCACGCGCTACGAGGAGGAGCTGCGCCACGGCCGCGGCGAACACCGGGCGATGGAGCTGGCGATGGTGAACACGGGGCAGGGCATCTTCACCGGCTGCTTCACCACGGCCGGAGCGTTCTTCGCGATGACGCTGACGGATTTCAAGGGCATCCAGGAGATGGGCATCGTGACCGGCGGCGGCATGGTGATCTGCCTCGTCCCGATGATGACGCTGCTGCCGGTGCTGCTGCTGCGCCCGGGCCGGCAGAACGTGATCGACGAGAAGGCGGGCGAAGCGGAGCTGCAGGAGGTGGCGCTGGAGAGCTTCGAGGCCGGCGGCGAGCGGGTGGACGTGCGCGCCCGCTTGGAGCGGCTGTGGCTCGACCGGCCGTGGACGGTGCTGGGCGCGACGGCTGTCTTGTGCCTGCTCGCGGCCGCGGCGATACCGCGGGTGACCTTCGACTACAACCTGCTGAACATGCAGAGCGAAGGCCTGCCCGCCGTCGTCTTCGAGCACAAGCTGATCGATTCGGCCGAGAAATCCGTGCTCTACGGCGCCGTCGTCGCGTCCGACCTCGCCGAGGCCGTCGCGCTCGAAGCGAGGATCCAGAAGCTCCCGTCCGTCGCCTCGACCGATTCGATGGCCCGGTACCTCGCGGAATCCCCGGAGGCCAAGCTCGCGCTCATCCGCGAGATCGGCGCGGCGACCGCGGCGGTGCGGTTCGCGCCGCCGGACACCCGGCCGGTCGGGCTCAACGAGCTCAGCGCGACGCTCTGGGCGGTGCAGGGCTATCTGCGGCTCGCCGTGGACGAGGTGGTCAAGACCGACGAGAAGCAGCTGCTGGCCGACCTGCGCTCGCTCATCGACGCCTTGGGGAGCCTGCGCGTGGCGATGTTCCGCGGCGGCGCCGAAGGCCAGGCCCGTCACGCGGTCCAGCTCGCGGGCTTCCAGCAGGCGCTCTTCAACGACATCCGCGACACCTTCGCCACCTTGCAGAACCAGGACGCCTCGGGCGGCCTGCGCCCGGAGGACCTGCCCCAGGCGCTGCGCAACCGCTTCCTCGGCGTGACCGGCAAGCACCTGATCCAGGTCTATCCCAAGGCCGACGTCTGGGAACGCGCGCCGCAGGAGGTCTTCGTCAAGGAGCTGCTGGAGGCGGCGCCCAAGGCGACGGGGACGCCGGTGCAGCTCTATTTCTACACCGAGCTGCTGAAGAAGTCGTACATCGAGGCCGCCTGGTGGGCGCTCGCGGCGATCGTCGTGCTGGTGTTCCTGCATTTCCGCCGCATCGGCAGCGTGGTGCTCTCCCTGCTGCCGGTCGCGATAGGGACGGTCTGGGTGATGGGCTTCATGGGCTGGGCCGGCATCCCCTTCAACCCGGCCAACATCATGATGCTCCCGCTCGTCATCGGCATCGGCGTGACCAACGGCATCCACATCCTCAACCGGTTCGCCGAGGAGCAGAACCCCGGGATCCTGGCCAAGAGCACGGGCAAGGCGGTGCTGGTCTCGGCGCTCACGACCATCGCCGGGTTCGGCAGCCTCGTGGTGGCCGACCACCGGGGCATCCGCAGCCTCGGCTACATCATGGCCGCCGGCACCGCCGCCTGCATGGTCGCCGGGCTCACGTCCCTGCCCGCGCTGCTGACGTTGCAGGAGCGGCGGAAGCGGGCGAAGAAGCTCGCGCTCTGACGGTGTCCGCGAGGGGCCGTACTCGCCCCTCGACACCCCGGCCCGGCCCCGGCTTACTTCGCCCGATTTTTCTGCGCTGATGAACGTTGAACTGCTCACCAAGGCCAAGTCGCTCGGGTTCTCCGACCGGCAGATCGCCCACCTGACCGGGACCACCGAGGACGCCGTGCGCGCCGAGCGGAAACAGCTGGGGCTCGTGCCCAGCTACCGCCTGGTCGACACCTGCGCCGCGGAGTTCGAGGCCTACACGCCCTATTACTACTCGACCTACGACCGGGGCGACGACGAGGTGAAGGGCAACACGGCCAAGAAGGTGATGATCCTCGGCGGCGGACCGAACCGCATCGGCCAGGGCATCGAGTTCGATTACTGCTGCGTCCACGCGGCCTTCGCGCTCAAGGAGGACGGCTTCGAGACCATCATGGTCAACTCCAACCCGGAGACCGTCTCGACCGACTACGACACCAGCGACAAGCTGTTCTTCGAGCCGCTCACGCTCGAGGACGTCCTGCACATCTACGAGCGCGAGAAGTGCTGGGGCGCCATCGCCCAGTTCGGCGGCCAGACGCCGCTGAACCTCGCCCTCAGCCTCCAGAAGAACGGCGTCAACATCATCGGCACCTCGCCCCAGAGCATCGAGGTCGCCGAGGACCGCAAGCTGTTCGCGGCCATGCTCACGAAGCTCGGCATCCCGCAGCCGCCGAACGGTCTCGCGACCAACGCCGAGGAGGCGCTCCAGGCCAGCCAGCGGCTCGGCTATCCGGTGCTCGTCCGCCCCAGCTTCGTGCTCGGCGGACGCGCCATGCAGATCGTCTATTCCGATGCCGAGCTGGCGCACTACATGAAGTTCGCCGTCGAGGCGGGCCCCGACCGGCCGGTGCTGGTCGACAAGTTCCTCGAGGACGCCACCGAGGTGGACGTCGATTGCATCACCGACGTCGGGCAGTTCGCGGACCCGTCGGAGGGCACGATCGTCATCGGCGGCATGCTGGAGCACATCGAGTTCGCCGGCGTCCACTCCGGCGACGCCGCGATGGTGCTGCCGCCGCACACGCTTTCGGCCCCGGTCATCGACACCATCCGCCGCTACACCCACGCCATGGCCCGGGAGCTCAAGGTCATCGGCCTGATGAACGTGCAGTACGCCGTCAAGGGCGACACCGTCTACGTGCTGGAGGTCAATCCCCGCGCCTCCCGCACCGTGCCGTTCGTGAGCAAGGCCATCGGCAGGCCCTTGGCCAAGCTGGCCGCGAAGGTGATGGCCGGGAAGACGCTCAAGGAGCTCGGCTTCACCGAGGAGATCTGGACGAAGTACTGGGCGGTGAAGGAATCGGTGTTCCCGTTCAACAAGTTCCTCGGCCAGGACATCGTGCTCTCGCCCGAGATGCGCTCCACCGGCGAGGTCATGGGCCTCGATGCCGACCTCGGCGTCGCCTACGCCAAGGCGCAGATGGCTGCGAACTCGCCGCTGCCGCTCAAGGGCAAGGTGTTCCTCTCGGTCGCCGACGCGCACAAGAAGGACGTCGCCGCGGTCGCCCGGACGTTCGCCGACCTCGGCTTCGAGCTGGTCGCCACCAACGGCACCGCCACGGTGCTCGAACAGGCCGGCCTGAAGGTCCAGCGCACGCTCAAGGTGCTCGAGGGCCGGCCGAACGTGGTGGACCTGCTCAAGAACAAGGAGATCCAGCTCGTCATCAACACCCCCAGCGGCGCCGCGCCGCGCGAGGACGAGGTGAAGATCCGCTCCACCGCCGTCATGACCGGCACGCCGATCATGACCACCATCTCCGGCGCCCGCGCCGCGGCGATGGGCATCGCCGCGCTGCAGGACCACGGCTACGCGGTGAAGACGGTCCAAGAGTACCACTGAGTCCACCGGGCTTTCCGGGCCGCCCGGTGGACGGGAAGCCCGACGATGCCCGAGCGGCAGGCCCGGGAACAACGCGGGCGTGCCGGACCGCAGGTCATCCGGCACATTGCTGCGAGCGTCGGGTCGGTCGCCATAGGACCGGGCGAGCACCGGAGAAGCCGCCGTGCCGGTGGTTTCGTGACGCGCATCCGTCACCGGCGACCCGTCGCCCATGGTATCGGGGCGTTACACGGCGGCCCGAACCCGGTTCACTCGCGTCGACCATGACCGCCGCTCGTTGTCCGGAATGCGGTGCCGCGCTTCCGGCATCGGCGGACGGCCTGTGCCCCCGCTGCCTTTTCGGGCTCGCGGCACAGGCCGGCGCGGACGATGCGGCGGGACTCCCGGCGGACAAGCGCTTCGGCGACTACGAACTGGTCGAGCGCATCGGCCAAGGCGGGTTCGGGGTGGTGTT
>CANGMH010000002.1 GCA_947454005.1 Verrucomicrobiota bacterium | reverse complement strand
CGCCGCTCTTTTCCTCGACGGCGCACCGGGCTCTCCGCTTCTTTGGGGCACATGGAACAGCCCCGCCGCGCGTCTTCAAAACGTCGTGCTCTGGTCGCTACCGCTTATCGGACGGCCCGCGAACGCTACGGTCTCTCCGGCGTGGACACGGAGTCGGCGTTGGCGACGCTCGCGGCCTTCCGCATCTCGATCCAATGCTGGCAAGGTGACGATGTCGGCGGGTTCGAAGGATCGGGGTCGGCCTTGGGCGGAGGATTGGCTGTCACCGGCAATCGGATGGGCAAGGCCCGGACAGCGACCGAACTGCGTGCCGATCTCGAGAAGGCGCTCTCGCTCATCCCCGGGAAGCATCGCGTGAACCTGCACGCGATGTACGGCGAGTTCGGCGGACACCGCGTGGACCGCGACGCGATCGAGACGGCCCACTTCCGCGACTGGATCGCTTGGGCCAAGACGAACGGGCTGGGGCTCGATTTCAATCCGACCTGCTTCGCCCATCCGAAAGCCGCCGACGGCTTCACCCTTTCCCACGCGGATCCAGGGATCCGTGGTTTCTGGATCGAGCATTGTCGGCGGTCCCGCGCCATCGGCGCGGCGATGGGCAAGGCCTTGGGATCGCCCTGCGTCACCAACGTCTGGATCCCCGACGGGTTCAAGGACACGCCGGCCGATCGCCAAGCGCCGCGCGAACGCCTCGTCGCCGCGCTGGACGAGGTCTTCAAGGCACCGCTGCCGCAGAAGCACCATCTCGACGCGGTCGAACCGAAGCTCTTCGGCATCGGCGCGGAGAGCTGCACGGTCGGGTCCCACGAGTTCTACCTCGGCTACGCCATCACGCGGCGCAAGCTGCTCTGCCTGGATGCCGGGCATTTCCATCCGACCGAGGACGTCGCCGACAAGATCTCGAGCGTGCTGCTGCACGTGCCGGCGATCCTGCTCCATGTCAGCCGCGGCGTGCGGTGGGACAGCGACCATGTCGTGACCTTCACCGACGCGCTCCAATCGATCGCCCGCGAGGTCGTCGCCGGCGGCAAGGCGGACCGGATCCATCTCGGGCTCGATTACTTCGACGCGAGCATCGACCGCATCGCGGCCTGGGTCATCGGCGCGCGGAACCTGCAGCGCGCCCTGCTCCTCGCGTTGCTCGAACCGCCCTCCATCCGCGCCGCCGAGATCGCGGGCGACAGGACGGCGCGGCTCGCGCTCCAGGAGGAATCACGCTTCCTGCCGATCGGCGCGGTGTGGGACCGGTTCTGTGAGACCGAAGGCGTGCCGGTCGGCGGGGATTGGCTCGCCGAAGTGGAGCGCCATCAGAAAACCGTGCTGGCCCACCGGAGGTGATGTGCGGTCCGTCCGCGCGATCAGAACCGCGGCGCGACGAAGAGTTCCCAGACCGAGCCGATCGCGCCGCAGGCGACGATGCAGGGGATGGGCCGGATCTTACCGGAGGTCATCGCGGCGAACGCGGCGACGGTGAGCGCGCAGGCAAACGGATCGACGCCGGTGCCGCCGGGACTCGCGACATGGAACGCGAGCTGGCCGGCGAGCGTCGCGATCACGCCCACGACCGCGGCGGTCACCGCCCCGAGCGCCGCGGTGAGGTCGGTGCGGTGACGGAGACGCTCGATGAACGGCGCGCCGGTGAAGATCCAGAGGAAGCTCGGCGCGAACGTCGCCCAGGTCGTGGCCGCCGATCCGAGCGTCGCCGCGAGTAGCGGCGAGAGGGTTCCGGGCCTGTGCCATCCGCCGAGGAACCCGACCCATTGCAGCACGATCACCAGCGGCCCCGGGGTCGTCTCGCCCAACGCCAGACCGTCGAGGAACTGCGCCTGCGTGAGCCATCCGAAGACACCGACCGCCTGTGCTTGGACGTGGGGCAGCACAGCATACGCGCCGCCGAAGGTGACCATCGATGCTTCGCTGAAGAACACTCCTTGCCGTGCGACCGTGTGGTCCCAACCCAGCGCCATGCCGAGGGCGATCAGCGGGATCCACCAGATGGCGAGCCAGATCACGGCGGTCCCGATGGCGATGCCCAACGGTCCGCGACCGGCCGCGGTCGGATTCTTGTCGTTCGTCGGCGGGCCCTCGCTCCGATCCGGATGCCGGGCGACAGCCCAACCGATGATCCCCGCACCGAGCACGACGAACGGGAACGGGACCTTAGCCACCGCGACCAGCAGCAACGCAGCGACCGCGAGACCCCATCGCAGCGGACCCGAAAGCGACCGCTTCCCGATCCGAAGCATGGCCGAGGCGACGAGCGCGACGACCGCCGGCTTCAGTCCGTAGAAGATCGCCGCCATCCCGGCCAACTGTCCGTAGGTGACATAGATCCAGCTGAGGATCCACAAGAGCACCGCGGCGGGCAGGAAGAAGAGCGTCCCCGCGACGACACCGCCTCTCCAACCGTGGAAGAGCCATCCGAGATAGGTCGCCAATTGCTGTGCCTCCGGGCCGGGCAGCAACATGCAATAGTTCAGCGCGTGCTGGAACCGCTCCTCGTCGACCCAGCGCCGTCTCTCCACGAGTTCTTCGTGCAGGATTGCGATCTGCCCCGCCGGTCCGCCGAACGAGATGAACCCGAGTTCCAGCCAGAAACGCGCGGCCTCGGCGGACGACGGTCGGGGCAGGGGCTTCTCAGACACGCGGCGTCTTGCGGAGGGTGTCGGTGTCCGCTTCGGCGGACGACCGGGGCGGCGGCGCGTTGAGCGACTTGTAGAGCCATGTCTCCAGAGGTCGCAGCGGTCGAAGCCACGCATAGAACGGCGAATAGAGCAGGCGCAGCCGGACGAGCGAGAGCAGCATGTTCAGCGAGGTCTTCCCGTTGAAGACCACGTGCGAGCCGGATTGGTCGTTCCATTCGGTCGCGACCTCCTTCACCGAGAACCCCGCGCGCATCAGCGAATAGAGCAGGTTCACGTCGAAGGCGAGGTCGGCGAGCCGGAGCTTAGGATGCACCATCTCCATCGCGCGCCGGGTCATCACCTTCGCGCCGCATTGCGTGTCCTTCAGGCCCATCCAGAAGAAGCACTCGACGAAGAGATGGAACAACCGGCTGGCGAACCGGCGCTTCTCCGGCTGGGCGTGCGCGACCTTGGCACCGGGGACCCACCGCGAAGCCACGACACAATCCGCCTCGCCGGCGCCGATCCGGGTGACGAGATCGAGGAACGCCGCGGGCGGAGTCGCTCCGTCGGCGTCGACATAACCGATGAGGTCGGCGAGCGGCGCGAGCTTGAGTCCCTCGATGAGCGCGCCGCCCTTGCCGATGCGCCCGGGGAACTCGAGGTGCGAGATGCTGAGGTACTTCTGCTCGGCCGCGCGGACGACGCCGATGGTGTCGTCGCGGCACCCGTTCAGAACCACCACGATGCGGATCCGTCCGGGATAATGGTGGTAGAAATGCTCGGCATAGCGCGCGAGCACGGGACCGATCCGCTTCTCCTCGTTGTAGGCGGGGATGAGCAGGACAAGGCTGGGGGCGGTGGCTGTCACGGGCCGCAAGGATTGTCCCGCGTCCCCGGCGCGAAGTCCAACGTCCATCGGACCCCGCTTCCTCGCGCCGTAGGACGGCGATTGCAGGACGGCCGATTCGGGTGTTTGGGCTTTGGACATCGGAGCCGCGTCGGGGTAGGGTCCGCCGCCATGAACTGGAAACGCTTCGTCCTCGCGCCGCTGGCGGCCGCGGCCTTCGTGCTCCCGACACGCGCCGCCGGGACCGAGCTGTTGAACGGCGTCGCCGCTATCGTGAACGAGTCGGTGATCACGTTCGACGACGTCAACCTCTTCACGCGCCGCGCCATCAAAGGGCTGGAGAACCAGCTCCTGCCGCGAGGCAAGATGGCGGAGTTCGAGCAGCGCCGGCAGACCGTCCTGCGCGACGGGTTGGAGCAGCTAATCGAGCGCGACCTGATCATCCACGAGTTCAAGACCGCGGGATACAACCTGCCCGAATCGATCATCGATGATGTCGTCGGCGCGCGGGTCAAAGAAGAGTTCGGCGACCGCCTCACGCTCACGAAGACGCTCCACGAGCGCAACCAGACCTACGAGAGCTTCCGCAAGGACGAACGCGACGCGTTCGTGGTCAGCCAGATGACCATCAAGAACATCAACCAGAACCTGGTCATCTCGCCCAAGAAGATCGAGCGCTTCTACACGGAGAACCAGGAGAAGTACCGGGTCGGCGACCGCGCCAAGGTCCGGATGATCCTGATCGACAAGAGCCGGCACGCCGCGGGCGAACCGAGGAAGATCGCTGACGAGGTCCTGGCGAAGGCCAAGGCCGGCGCCGATTTCGGGAAACTCGCCGACGAGTCCTCGGACGACGCCCGTCGTTTCAAGGGCGGCCTCCGCGGCGACCAAGGCTGGGTCGAGAACAAGGACAGCGACCTGCGCAAAGAGCTCCGCGATTTCGCGTTCAACGCCAAGGCGGGCGACCTGAGCCCGCTCATCGAGACCGACGGCGCCATCTTCCTCGTCAAGGTCGAGGCCCGGGAAGAAGCGCGGGTCCGTCCGCTCACCGAGGTCCGGGACGATGTGGAGGCGACCCTGAAGGGCGTCGAACGCGAGCGCCTGCGGAAGAAATGGATCAGCAAGCTCCGCGCGAAAGCGTTCGTCCGCTATTTCTGACGCGGGTCAGGAGAATCGGTTCCGGAGACAAAAAGGGGCGCGGCCGGTGGCCGCGCCCTTTTTGTTTCCACCGGCCCGGATCGGCTCAGGCGGGGATCTCGTCCGCGCGGAAGAAGCGCTTCACCTCGAGTTCGGCGTTCTCCACGGAATCGGACGCATGCGCGATGTTCTCCATGCTGCCGGTGCCGAAATCACCGCGGAGCGTCCCCTTGGGCGCTTTGCGGGAATCCGTGGGCCCGAGCAGCTCGCGCACCTTGGCGACCGCGTTGTCACCGGAAAGGATGACCGCGACGACCGGCTGCGACTGCATGAAAGCCACGATCTCCGGGAAGAACGGACGGTCCGCGAGATGCGAATAGTGCTCGGTGAGCAGCGCCGGCGTCAGGCGGAGCATCTTCGTGGCGGCGATGCTGAGACCCGCCCGCTCGAACCGGTCGAGCACCGTGCCGACGAGGTTGCGGGAGACACAGTCAGGTTTGCAGAGGATAAGCGTGCGTTCCATGTGGGCCTCAGAGCCTGCCAGAAGGCCGTGCGAGGTAAAGCCTCAGTTCCCCGACGAAAGTCCTCGCAACAGGACGTGCAAAGCGAAAAGCCCGATCATCGCGAGGCAGCACGCGAGCTTTCCCAGCGTTCCGGCAAGGACGCCGAGGGTCGCCCCGATGCCCGCCTTCCCGGCTTCCCGCCATTCACGCCCGCCCAACATCTCGGCTGCCGCCGCCCCGATCAACGGCCCGAGCAGAAGTCCCACGGGCGCGAAGAAGAGCCCGAGCATCGCGCCGACGCCGGCCCCGACCATCCCGCGCCACGTCGCCCCAAGCTTCTTGGCTCCGTAGGTCGTCGCCAGGAAATCGAACAGAAGGGAACCACCCGCCATCAGACCGAGCGCGACCAAGACCCAGCCCGCGGCACCTTTGTCCCCGAAATAGAATCGATGACCGATGGCGGCAAGGAACACCAAAGGCGTCCCCGGCAGCCCCGGCAAAACCGCCCCGGCCAAGCCGACCAACATGGCGAGCAGCGTCAGGACAAATCCGGTGATCTCGGTCGCGGACATCGGCCGAAGTCTAGGTCCACGATCCCGGCCGGCAACCGCGAGGTCGCCGGGCGGATTCTCCACTATGCCGCCCCCAGGACGTACGCACACGTATCAAAAACGACGCTCTAGGATCCGATTTGGCGCACTTTGATTGTCGGGGAAGGTGTCCATACCCTCTTTTCAATTCTCCCGGATTCCGACCAATCCGTCGAGGTCGAGCGGGCTGTCCTCGACATGGAACAACGACGCATCATGTTCTCATGCAATATGATGCCTCGTTTGTCTGGCCAGACTCCGGGAATCGGACGGTTCGGAAAATCAAGCCGGATGACTGTAGGCAAGGTCGCAATCGGGATCGATACCCCAACGACGTCCCACGGATTCGAGATCCGGAGTGATACCCCATTGGTCGGCAACCGGGGCGGCGGTATGCCCGCGACTCGCTCCCTTGAGGTGCATACATCCTTTGTTGTCACCGACCTGGGCGATGAAATCGAGTTCTTCCGCACTGAAGGTCACCTCAGGCAACGCAGCCAATTCATCCACCTTCGCGAGGATGGTCTTGGCGCCATCGCCGATCTCTTGGATGAGCGTCGGCACGACGGTCCGGACCGCGGGTTGGCTGAGGTTCCAAGCGCAGGCAAGCTGAAGGGAAGTCAAACCGTGTCTCTTGGCGATAGGCCGGAGTTGGTCGAGCTTCGTGTTACCAGATTCGACCCATCCGGCCGGGCGGAACGAGCGGTGGTCGCTCTGGCCGAATTGATGCCCGGGCCGGACGTCGTCGTGGAAGATCCCGCCGTAGTCCACAACCCGAGTCAGCACCTTGATGTCGTGCTTGGCGGCCGCCGGCAGCGCCAGACCACCCGGCCATGGTTCGAATGGATTGAGGATGATCATAGCCCAATCGATCAGGGCCCCGAAGCGCTCGAAGCAAAGGATCATGTCCAAGGTGAACCCGTTGGCCGGCCCAGGAGCGACTCCCAGTTGGTCGGTAAGACCGGTATCCACCAGCTTCTGCATCCCTTCCCAGACGCGGTCGTCGGTGTAGCCGACGGAATCCGGGTTATGGAGGAGGAGCAGGTCGAATTTGCTCATCCTGCAACGAGCGAGCGATTTCTCGGTCGCCATGCGAAGGTAGTCGGCGTAATCCCCCGGACTCCGGAGCTGGGGATGGGTGAACCGAGGGAAGCCTTTCGCGCCGTCGCGTTTGGCGCTGTAAAAATCGTGACCGACGGCTCCGACCAGCGAAAAGGAATCCCGCGGCAATCCGACGAGCGCTTTTCCCAACAACGTATCGGCTTCGCCGTTGCCGTAGACGTCCGCGGTCAAGAACGTGCGGACACCCTGCCGGTACGCATGCTGGGCCAAACTGATCCACTGGACGTCGTCCAACGGCTGGCCGTAGTGCATGAAGCGGCCACCATTCCAGGTGCCGAAGGCGGTTCGCGTGACTTCCATAGGATGACGAAACCAATCGTAGCGGTGCGGAGCATCCACCGGCAACCGTGCAATTGGCCTCGACCCCTTGACCTGAACTCCGCCGGCCGTCGGATGGCCCCTTGTGGGCAACTTGGACGAGTTCAGGATTGAGCACACGACAGGAAGGCCGAAGACTGTCTCGGCAATGGCTGCTTCTGGTCTGGGCAAAGGTTTGGGAAGTCTGCTGGCTGAACCAGCCGGCAAGCCGTTGATCCGTCCGTCGCTCCGTGGGGTCGGCCTGGTGATGCGGAGCGAGACCATCAAGGACATCCCTTGGGTCGAACGCACGGAGAAGGCCCCTGCGATTCCCACGGAAATCGCCGCCAAGGCCGTCGGCTCCACCCCTCGGATCGACCGATGGCCCCTGTTCTTCTGGGGCGCGGATGCGGTCCTGATGGCGCTTTCGTTTTGGCTCGTTGTCCTCAGCCCGTTGGCTGGAAGCGTCGCTGCGATGGTGGTCTCCAGCGTTCTCGCGCTGGTGGGGTCCGGCCTCGGTTGCGCGGCGCTCTTGCTTCGGCGCGGATGACATCCGCTTCCGGCCCCACGTCGGAACTCCGGATTGTTCCACGTGGAACAAGGATTGGCTTGCACGCCCCGTTCGCCGCACGATGTGCCTCGCTCGTCAGCGGGTGAGGTATGTTTGTCTATCCGAAGCGATACGATGTCATCGTCGTGGGTGCTGGCCACGCCGGAGTCGAAGCCGCGCTTGCAGCGGCACGCATGGGTTGTCAGACCCTGTTGCTGACCATCAACCTCGATACCATCGGCCAGATGTCCTGCAATCCGGCCATCGGCGGATTGGCCAAGGGACATCTCGCCCGCGAGATCGACGCGCTCGGTGGTGAGATGGGGAAGGCGACCGACATGTGCGGTCTGCAGTTCCGGATGCTCAACACCAAGAAGGGACCAGCGGTCTGGGCACCCCGGGCTCAGTGCGACAAGAAAGCCTACCAATTCCGCCTTAAGTGGATCTGCGAACGACAACCGAACCTCGACTGCAAGCAAGGGCAGATCGTCCGGTTATCGCATCGGGATGGGGAAATCGTCGGGGTGGAAACCACCTTGGAGGTCCAGTTCCTCAGCAAGACCGTCGTCATCACGACCGGGACCTTTCTCCGGGGCCTCATGCACGTCGGCGCCAACCAACAGGCAGGCGGCCGGGCAGGCGAAGCGGCGGCGACCGGTCTCTCGGCGTCCTTGATCGAGTTGGGACTGGAACTAGGCCGGCTCAAGACCGGGACACCGCCGCGGTTGGTGAAACAGTCGATCGACTTCACCCGATGCGAACCGCAACCCGGTGATGAGCCGGTTCCATGGTTCACCTACTGGAAGGACGACCTATGGGACGACAGGATGTTCCACGTGGAACATTCGCGAACTTCGTCCGGCATCTATCCACCCGGCTCGATCTTGGCCCAAGCCGGAAAACAGTCGGACTGCTGGCTGACGCACACCACGCCGAAGACGCGGGAGTTGATCCTGGCGAACCTCCACAAGTCGCCGATGTATTCCGGCGTCATCGAAGGGGTAGGTCCCCGCTACTGCCCGAGCATCGAGGACAAGTTCGTCCGCTTCGCCGAAAAGGAGCAGCATCAGATTTTCTTGGAACCGGAGGGCATCGCCACCGACGAGATCTATGTCAACGGCTTCTCCACCTGCCTCCCGTTCGAGGTCCAAGTCGAGATGGTCCGGAGCATCGTCGGATGCGAGCAAGCCGAGATCATGCGACCCGCCTACGCCGTCGAATACGATTTCAGCCATCCGACGCAGCTGTATCCGAGCTTGGAGACGAAAGTTTGTCGGGGTCTCTTTTTGGCCGGGCAGATCAACGGGACGTCGGGGTACGAAGAGGCGGGAGCGCAAGGGCTGATCGGCGGCATCAACGCCGCCCGGAAAGCGCAGGGGAGGGAGCCGGTCGTGCTCCGACGCGACCAAGCCTACATCGGCGTCTTGATCGACGACTTGGTCACCAAAGGCACCCAAGAGCCGTATCGCATGTTCACGTCCCGCGCGGAGTACCGGTTGGTGCTGCGTCAGGACAACGCCGATCTCCGCCTCAGCCAGATCGGGTCCGATATCGGCCTTCTACCCGAGCGGAATTATCGCCGCTTCGTCGCCAAGCGCGATGCCATCGCGACCGAGTTGAAGCGACTGGAGAGCACCCATATCGGATACGACTCTCTATCCCAACTACTTAAGCGTCCTGAAATCAGCTACGCCACCCTCCCCGGTCGGGATCCATCCCTCTCGCCGGAAGTCGGTCTGCAGGTGGAGATCGTCACCAAGTATGCCGGGTATGTGGACCGGCAGGAGCAGGAACTGGTGCGGTTCCGAGGCCTCGAACAACAGGAGATACCCACGACATTTCCCTACGCGGAAATCAAGAGTTTGGGCGTCGAAGCGAGGCAGAAGCTCGAGAAGATCCGGCCGACGACGTTGGGCCAAGCCTCCCGGATCTCGGGGGTCTCACCGTCGGATATCGGTTTGATCATGGTCTGGATGAAGCGCTTCCGACAACGGGATGAAGTTTCCAAGACCGACCTCGAGGACGGAGCTGGACCCGAGGACGGAAGCGATGATTCCCGCGCCTGTTCGTGTTGATTGAAATCCAAGAAGGCCATGGTGTAGAACCCATCGGACACACCCTCGTTAGCCCGCGGCAATGTTTTGGCTGAGAAAATGGAGTCAGTCGTGCCCCATGAAATGGGGCAAGTCCGAAGGGTGACTTAGTCCAGACATTTTGTTTCGTTATCGTTATACTTCATCTTTTTGTTCCGCTTATCGCATGATTCACAATCAAGATGGCAATCTTTTGAAGACTCGATAGCTCTGGAAACTGGATGAGTTGTCTGCTCCAACTGACTTCCGTGACCAAGTCCTTCGGCGCTGTCCGGGCGCTCAAAGGCGTTTCCTTCGACCTTCGGGCCGGAGAGGTGCATGCGTTGTTGGGCGAGAACGGCGCCGGTAAATCGACACTGATCAAGGTCATCACCGGCGCTCATCAACCGGATGAAGGCGCCATCGAGGTCCGCGGCGAACGGATTCCGTCCCTGACACCCGGAGAAGCCCATCGCCTCGGGATCGCCTGCATCTATCAGCAGCCGGCGCTGTTCCCCGACCTCACCGTGGCTGAGAACATCGGCATCCGGCTCGAAGATCTCGGGTTGTTCGGTCGGGTCCGATGGGGCATGCGGCGAAAGACCGCGAAGGAACTGTTGCGACGGATCGGAGCCGACATCTATCCCGACGCGGAGGTCCGATCGCTCTCGATGCCGGAGCAACAGTTGGTGGAGATCGCCTGCGCGCTCGGTGCCGGTGCGCGGATCGTCGTCATGGACGAACCGACCGCTTCGCTCACCCGTGAGGAGCAGCAGCGCCTTTTCAGCGTGGTGCTGGGTCTCCGGGCCGACGGCGTCGGGATCATCTACATCTCGCACCGGCTCGAAGAGATCTTCGCGCTCGCCGACCGCGTGACGGTCCTGCGCGACGGCGAAAGCGTCGGGACCCGTGGCATCCGGCGCTCCGACGCTTCCGATCCCGACCGCTCCGGACCCACGCTGACCGAGAACGAGCTGATCCAACTGATGGTCGGTCGCGAAGTGGCGTCGATCTATCCGCCGCCCGGGACGCAGCCTGGCGCGACGGTGCTCTCGGTCCGACGTCTCGGATGTTCATCAAGCGGCGTCCGCGACGTCACGCTGGAGGTCCGGACCGGCGAGATCGTCGGGCTGGCAGGTTTGATCGGCGCGGGCCGGACGGAGCTCGCCAGGGTCCTCTTCGGATTGACGCCCGCCGATTCGGGGGAGATCGAGCTCGGCGGAAGTCTGATCACCATCGGATCTCCGCGAGAAGCGGTGGCCCGCGGCATCGCGTACGTGCCCGAGGACCGGCGGCGCCACGGCGTGATCCTGGAGATGCCCATCGCGGACAACATGACGATGGCCGTGCACGAACGGATCTTCCCCGGGACCTGGCTGCGTCCGGTGGCCGAGCGTTCGCTCGCCGAGCGGCAGATCCGCGAGCTCGGTGTGAAGGCATCCGGACCCGACGCGCCCGGCGGTTCGCTGTCCGGTGGCAACCAGCAGAAGGTCTCGTTGGCACGTTGGTTGGCGACCAAACCGCGGCTGCTGATCTTGGACGAACCGACCCAGGGCGTGGACGTAGGCGCGAAGAGCGAGATCCACAAGATCATCCGCCGCCTCGCGGACGAAGGGATGGCCGTGCTGCTGATCTCCAGCGACCTCCCCGAGGTCCTCGGCATGTCCGACCGGATCGCGGTGATGAGGGGCGGGACCATCGCCGCGATCTTCCCGGGCGGCAGCGACGCGCGCACGGTGATGGCCGCGGCGTTGGGACAAGCGGTCGGTGCCGGTGCCCCCGCGGAGGAGGAGTCGCCGTGTTGAAGCGTCATTTCCGCGAGTTCTCGGTCTTGGGCGTGCTGCTGTGCGTGCTCGCGCTGATGGGCGTCTTCGCGCCGGATTTCTTCGCACCGCAGCCGTTGTTGTCGAGGCTCACCGCTGCCGCACCGAAGCTGGTCGTCGCCTGCGGCATCGCGGTGGTCATGGTCGGCCGGCAGATCGACATCTCGGTCGGATCGCTTTTCGCCGTCTGCAGCGTCGTCTGCGGGCTGGTCGCCGCGGCGAAGTTGCCCCTTCCGCTGGCGGTCGCCTCGGCGGTCGCTGCAGGCGCGATCGGAGGTGCCTTGAACGGCGCGCTCGTGGCCGGTCTGCGGCTGCCGTCGATCGTCGTGACGTTGGCCACGATGGTGACGTTGCGCGAAGGACTGCGGCTCGCCCAGCAAGGTGTCTTCATCGACCTGCCCGACGGGCTCCAATGGATCGGTCTGCCGATGATCGGCGGCCAATATCTGGTCTGCGGCATCGCGATCACCGTCCTGGTGGCGATGGCGGCGGTGATGCGCCATCTGGCCATCGGCCGGGCCGTGCACGCGGTCGGATCCGACGCCGAGGCGGCGCGTCTCGCAGGCATCCGTCCGAGGCTCGTCACGTTCGGCGTGTTCGTCCTGACGGGTGCCCTGACGGGGTTGGCCGCGGTGATGAACGTCGTCCAATCGCCGCAGGTCGATCCGAACACCGGCCGGATGCTCGAGCTGGAGGCCATCGCGGCCGCGGTCGTCGGCGGCGTCGCGGTCTCGGGCGGGCGAGGGAACCTCGGCGGCGTGCTCGTCGGATTCCTCCTGCTCGCCTGCATCACGCCCGCGCTCACCTACATCGGCGTGAAGCCATATTGGGACAAGGCCATCCAAGGCACGGTCATCTTGCTCGCGGTCGTCGCGGACGGCCTGAGGAACCGGAAGAACGGCCGCTGAGAACCTGTGAAGACCCTTCCTCCCAAGACCCGGATGCTGCTGCGGCACGAGACCGTGCTGTTGGCCGTGCTCGTGGTGGAACTCGTCTTCTTCGGGGTCGCCGGCCGCAACTTCGGCACGGCGGACAACATCGCGAACATCGTGCGCCACTCGGTGGAGATCGGGTTGCTCGCGCTGGTGATGATGCCGGTCGTGCTCGCCGGCGGGATCGATCTCTCGGTCGGATCCACGCTCGGGCTGTGCGCGGTGTTGTTCGGCAAATTGTGGCGCGACGGAGGTCTGCCCTGGGAGGTCGCCGCGGTGGCCACGCTCGGGATCGGTGCGGCGGCCGGCGGAACGAACGCCCTGCTCATCACCGCGCTCCGGTTGCCGCCGCTCATCGTGACGCTCGGGACCTATTCGTTGTTCCGCGGACTCGCCGAGGCGATCACCCGCGGCACGGACGCGTTCACCCGCTTCCCGCCCTCGTTCCTCTTCTTGGGCACCGGACGTGTCGCGGGGATCCCGGCGCAGGCATGGATCTTCGCGCTCGTCGCGGCGGCGATGTGGCTGCTGGTGCACCGGACGACTTTCGGACGATCGTGGCGGGCCATCGGGTTCGCGCCGGAAGGAGCGCGATACGCCGGTCTGCCGGTCGGACGCCGGCTGGCCTTCGCCCACGTTCTCGCGGGCATCGTGGCGGCGCTGGCGGCGATCACCTACACCGCGCGCTTCGGCACCGCCAAGGCCGATGCGGGGACGGGCTACGAACTGGCCGCCATCACCGCGGTCGTGCTCGGCGGCACCAGCATCTTCGGCGGCGTCGGCTCCGTGCACGGGACGCTGCTCGGCGTCGCCGCCATCGCCGTGCTCGGCAACGGGCTCTCCCGCGTCCCCGCGACGATGAGCAACGCGGGCGAGCTGTCCGGGTTGCTGACCGGCATGCTGCTCGTGCTCGCCCTCGCGGGCGGTGCGGTGCCGAAGTGGTTCGCCGAGCGACGTCCGCGCTAGGCACGGGCGCAGGTCCCGCCGTGAGAGATCGGGTCCGATGCCGGAAGACGGGCCATCGACGAAGGTTTGCGCTTCGCTCGCCGTCCCGACTCGGATAGATGAACGGGCACACGCCTATGTTCCGTTCCTTCGCGCTCTTCCTTTGCCTCGGGTTCGTCCTGCTGACGGGCTGCTCCAAGTCCGGGCCCGACACCGGCGCCTCGCCGTCGGGCGGAACCCCGGCCGGCAAACGCCTGACCATCGCGTTCATGCCGAAATCGAAGGGCAACGGCTACTTCGTCTCGTGCAAACAAGGCGCCGACCAGGCGGCCAAGGATCTCGGCGCGGAACTGATCTTCGACGGCCCGGTCAGCCCCGATCCGGCCAAGCAGAACGAGATCATCGAGAACTGGATCACGCTCGGCGTGGATGTCATCGCCGTCGCCTGCGAGAACAAGGACGGCATCTCCACGGCGCTGAAGCGGGCGAAGGACAAAGGCATCAAGGTCGTCACCTTCGATTCCGACGCGGAGCCCGCGGCCCGCGATTTCTTCGTCAACCAGGCCACGCCCGAGGGCATCGGCAACGCGCTGATGGACGAAGCCGCGCGGCTCTGCGGCGGCACCGGCGAGTTCGCCATCATCACCGCCTCGCTCACAGCGCAGAACATGATCGAGTGGCAGAAGTACATCGAGGCGCGCCGCATGGCGAAGCATCCCGGCATGAAGATGGTGGCGCTCCGCCCGTGCGACGACCTCAAGGACAAGGCGCAGGCCGAGGCGACGACGCTGCTCGGCGCCTATCCCGACCTGAAGCTGCTGATGAACATCTGCTCCCCCGCCGTCCCCGGCGCGGCCGAAGCCGTCAAGCAGGCCGGCAAGGCCGGCAAGGTGAAGGTCATCGGCCTCGGGCTGCCCAACGAGAACCGGCGCTACCTGAAGGACGGCACGACCGACACGGTCATCCTCTGGAAGACGGTGGACCTCGGCTACCTGACCGTCCAGGCTGCCGCGGCTCTGGCGAAGGGCGAACTGAAGGCCGGCGCGACCTCATTCAAGGGCGGCAAGCTCGGGGAGTTCCGGATCGTCGGCGACAACATCCTGCTCGGCGAACCGTTCAAGTTCACGAAAGAGAACATCGACCAGTTCGATTTCTGAGCGCGCCGGTCGCTCCCGCGGATCTCCGACCGCGCCCCCCGCCTCTCTGCGCGAACATGTCCGTGCGACTCCTCTCCTGCATCTGGATGCTGATTGCGTCCGCGCTCGGCGCTGCTGCCGACACGGCCGGCCTGAAGGACGCCGCCGACTATCTGTTCCTCGACAACGGGCAGGTCCGGCTCGGCGTCAAAAGATCCTCGGGCGCGGGTATCGCGTGGTTCTCGATGAGCGGCTCGGAGCGGAACCTGATCAACCATTGGGACCGGGGCCGGCTCGTCCAGCAGTCCTATTACGGGGAGAAGGACGGCTCGCTGTGGGACAAGCAGCCGTGGACCTGGAACCCGGTGCAAGGCGGCGACTGGAAGGGCAAGCCAGCGACCGTCCTGGAACTGCGGAACACCCGGGACACGCTCTATTCGCGCAGCCGGGCCCGGCACTGGGCCTCCGGGGTCGAGCTGACCAACGTCGTCTTCGAACAGTGGATCACCCTCACCGGCACGGTGGCGCATGTCCGCTTCCGGATGACCCACAGCGGGACCGGGACGCACCCGGTCAGCGACCATGAGATCCCGGCCATCTTCGTGGCGCCGGACCTCGAGACGCTCGTGCTCTACGACGGCGACAAGCCGTGGACCGGCGGTGCGCTGAACCGGTCCAAGCCCGGCTGGCCGAACGAGGCCCGCACCATGACCGAGCACTGGGCCGCCTACGTGGACGGGACGGATTTCGGCCTGGGCGCGTACGTGCCCGAGGCGACCCGGCTGACGTGCTACCGCTTCGGCGACGGCCGGGCCGACCATGGCGCGTGCTCCTATCTCGCGCCGCTGACGCGCTTCGCGGTCACGCCCGGCAAGGTCTTCACCTACGACGTCTATCTGGCCATCGGGAAGACCGATGCGCTGCGCGGTCTGTTCTCGCGGCTCCGATCGGAGCGGGCGGCGGCCGGCCTCACGCCATGATCCGCAAAGCCTTGGTCATGTCCGTGCATCCGGGGCACGAGGCGGAATACATCCGACGTCACCAGCCCATCTGGCCCGAACTGGAGGCCGTGCTCCTCGCGCACGGCGTCGCGACCTACTCGATTTTCTTCCAATCGGAGACGCGGCAGCTCTTCGCCTACGTGGAGTTCGAGGACGAGACGCAGTGGACCGCCGTCGCCACGACGGAGGTCTGCCGGCGCTGGTGGGCCCACATGCGCGAGCTCATGCCCGTGAACGACGACGACAGTCCGGTCTCGCGCGAGCTGCCCGAGGTGTTCCACATTGGCCGCGCGTAACCGCACATGACCGTCACCCTGTTCATCCCGTGCTTCGTCGATTCGCTCTATCCGGGCGTCGGCATCAGCATGGTCCGGATCCTCGAACGCCTCGGCCACCGCGTCGTGTGCCCCGAGGAGATCGCCTGCTGCGGCCAGCCCGCCTTCAACTCCGGGTATTGGCCCGAGGCGCGCGAGGTCGCCGCGCCCGTCCTGCGCCGGTTGCAGGACGCCGAGGTGGTGGTGATCGCGTCGGGCTCCTGCGGCGCGATGCTGAAGGTCTTTTATCCGCAGCTCTTCGCGGAGACGCCGCAGGCGGAGGCTGCCAAGGCGCTCTCGCCGAAGGTCTGGGAGTTCTCGAGCTTCCTCGCCGACAAGCTCGGCGTGACCGATCTCGGCGCGCGGTTCCCGGCCAAGGTGACCTTCCACGACGGCTGCCACGGCCTGCGCGAATTGGGCATCAAGACCGCGCCGCGCCGGCTGCTGGAGAAGGTGCAGGGCCTCGAGCTCGTCGAGATGGCCGACGCCGAGACCTGCTGCGGCTTCGGCGGGACGTTCTCCGCGAAGTTCCCGATGATCTCCACCGCGATGGGCGAGGTGAAGTGCGCCGGCGCTGCCGAGACCGGCGCGGACTACATCGTCTCGAACGATTCGAGCTGCCTCATGCACGTGCAAGGCCTGCTCAGCCGCCAAGGCAGCCCGATCAAGACCATCCATCTGGCCGAGATCCTCGCGCAGCGATGACCACCCACGTCCAAGAATTCTTGGCCCAGGCCCGCGTCGTCACGCGCGACCTGCGCCATCGCGGGCTCATCCAGACCGCGCTGCGCAAATACGAGACCGCGCGCGACCGGAAGAAGGCCGCCTTCAACGACTGGCAGTCGGCCCGCCAGGCCGCCGCGGAGACAAAGTGGGACGCCATCAACCACCTCGACACCTATCTCGCCGAGTTCGCCGACAAGATGGAGGCGCGCGGCACCCGGGTCCATTGGGCGGGCAACGCCGCCGAGGCCCGCGAGATCATCCTCGGCATCATCAAGTCCAAGGGCGCCCGCTCCATCATCAAGTCCAAGGCGATGACCGCCGAGGAGATCCATCTCAACGACGCGATGGAGAAGGCCGGCTACGAGGTTGTCGAATCGGACCTCGGCGAGTTCATCGTCCAGCTCCGCCACGAGCCGCCCTACCACATCGTCTTCCCGGCGATGCACCTCACGCGCGACGACATCAACGAGCTGTTCCAGAAGGAGCTCGGCAGCGCGTCCACCCGTGAGCCGGAGGAGCTGACGATGATCGCCCGCCGCGCGCTCCGCCGGAAATACATCACGGCCGACGTGGGCATCACCGGCGCGAACTTCGCCATCGCCGAGACGGGCATGATCTCCATCACGGAGAACGAGGGGAACGCCCGCCTCACCGCCGCGCTGCCGAAGACGATGATCACGCTCGTCGGCATCGAGAAGGTGCTGCCCAAGCTGGAGGACCTCGCGCTCTTCCTGCCGATGCTCGCGACCGCCGGTGCCGGCCAGACCATCACCGGCTACAACACGATGTACGGCGGCCCGCGCCAGCCGGGTGAATGCGACGGTCCGGAGGAATACCACGTGGTGCTGCTCGACAACCGGCGCACCGAGCTGCTCGCCGATCCGGAACAGCGCGACGCCCTCCACTGCATCCGCTGCGGCGCGTGCCTCAACGTCTGCCCCATCTTCAAGAACGTCGGCGGCCACACCTACGGCACGACCTACAGCGGCCCGGTCGGCAGCGTGATCACGCCGCACCTGCGCGGTCTGCAGGATTGGAAGCATCTCTCCGGCTCGTCGTCGCTCTGCGGCGCGTGCACCGAGGCGTGCCCGGTGAAGATCGACCTGCACCACCATCTTCTGCGGAACCGCCGCAACGCCGCGGTCGGCGAGCCGTCGTTCTTCGAGCGGCTGGCCTATCGGTTGTTCGCCTTCGTCATCAACCGGCCGGGGCTCTACCGCTTCGCCAAAGAGGCGGGCCGCCTGACCGAGCCGTTGCAGAAGCTGATCCGCGACACACCGCTCGACCCGGCCCGCGCATGGACCGGGACGCGCGATCTGCCGCCGATGCCGGAGCAGAGCTTCAAAGAATGGTGGGAGGAACGCCGATGACCGGACGCGAGAAGATCCTGGGCCGCATCCGCGAGGCCTTGACCGTGCCGGCGCCGCATCCCGGCGCGCACGGCCACGAAGCCCCGCACACCTCGTTCAACGGCCGACCGGTCCACGTCGCCCGCGGCTGGATGCCTCCCGGCGGCGACACCTTCGAGGAACAGGTCGCGCGCTTCCGGGCCGCGTCCGCCGAGCTGAAGACGGATTTCCGGTTCGTCGGCAGCCGTGACGAAGCGTTCGCCGAGCTGGCGCGGATCCGCGACGCGGAAGGCTGGAAGTCGGCTGCGGCGCACCGGGCCGACCTGCCGGCCGCGGCCGCGGCCTCGCTCGGTTTGCCGGTGCTCCATACCGACGACGGCTACGACGTGGATGCCCTCGAATCCTGCGACGTGGGCATCTCCGGCTGCGACGTCCTCGTGGCGCAGACGGGCACGGTGGTCGTCACCAACCGCAGCGCCGGCGGACGCGCCCTGAGCGTGCTGCCGCCGCACCATGTGGTGATCGCCACCCGCGACCAGCTCGTGCGCGACCTGACCGCGGCGTTCGCCCGGGTGCAGGAGAGCTACGGCGCCGGCTATCCGAGCATGGTCTCCTTCATCACCGGACCGAGCCGGACCGGCGACATCGAGCGCATCCTCGTCCTCGGCGCGCACGGGCCCAAAAAGCTGACCGTGCTGTGCTGGTGAGGGCGTTGTCCGGGGTGCCCGACCATCGCCCTGCGGCGCCGATGCTCTAGATCGACCGCGATCGGGCGATCTGACCCGATGCCGGGCGGTGCCTTGGGTTCACTTCTCGGTGCGCTCGACAGCCGCCTTCCAAGCGGTGATCCCTCCCGGGAAATGCCGGACATCGGTGTACCCGAGCCGCCGTGCTGCCTTGGCCCCGGCACGATATGCGGAGCAGCCCTCGGCGAGACAGTAGGCGACGAAGAGCGCGCCTTTGTCCGCGGGCAGTTTCTCGGCGAGGCGCTCCTGGTCGTTGAGGAAACCGATGGCGCCCGGGCTGTGGCCCTGGTCCCAGCCGAGCGTTCCGTTCACATCGATGAGCGCGACGCGCTTCTCGGCGACGCCTTGTCTCAGCTCCGCGAGCGTGATGACCGGAAAATCCCCGGCAAGCATCGGGCAGGTAGCCGCCACGAACAGAAGGGGAGGCCGAAGACAGGACCTCATATCGGATGCACAGGCCAGACACCCGCCGCGGGACGGCAACGGGCCTCCATGCCGTCGAAGATGGCTGCGCGGGCCCGGTCCGACCGCGGAAAACTCGCCGCCGCGGATATCATCGCATCGCGTGTCCCCATCACCCTCATGAGACCCGGTAGCACACATCGGAGCTTGCCTCGATGACGATGCATAAGATCTTATCCTGCCCGCGTCAGCACAGATCCAATGAAGACCGCCCTCCTGTTGACAGGCCTCTTGTCATCACAACTGATCACCTTCGGCCAAATCTTCGTGGCTTGGGGCGACTCTTTGACCTTCGGCTACGGCGGGGATCCGTATCCGGCGCAACTCGAGGATCTGACCGGCATCACGACCTTGAACCGCGGTATCAACGGCGAGACCTCCACCCAGATCGCGGCCAGGTTCCTCGCGGAGCCGGCCCTGTTCGGGCAACACGTCGTCATCTGGGCGGGAAGGAACAATTTCCTCGACGCTGGCACCGTCGAGAGCGACATCGCGTCGATGGTCTCCCATCTCACAACGACCGACTACCTGGTGCTCGGATTGATCAACGGCCAGGGCGAACACCTCGGCAGCCCCTTCCACGACCAGATCGCCACGATCAACCTCGATCTCGCAGCCACCTACCGGGACCATTTCATCGACATCCAGCACGTCTTGGTGAACGCGTATGATCCGTTCTCGCCCGCGGACGTCCTCGATTTCAACGTCGATCTCCCTCCGACTTCGCTGCGAAGCGACTTTCTGCACATGAACACCGCGGGCTACGGGGTCGTCGCCCGCACCGTCGCGGACCACTTCGCCTCCATCCCCGAGCCGGTGGAGACGGTTGGGTTCGCCGCAATGGGCTGCGCTCTCGCCGCGCTCGGCCTGCGCAAGCGCCGGGCCTGAGGTCCGCCGGCGCCGGATGTCCTGTCCCACCGCCTCTTTCGGGAATTGGATCGAACCCCCCGTTCCGTGCGGGCACGCTGCCGACGTGCGCCCGAAAACCATCCCGCCCGCAGCCGCACCGCTGGAGCGCCGCCTCACGTTGTTCCCGGCGACCGCGCTGAACATGGCCAACATGATCGGCGTGGGACCGTTCATCACCATCCCGCTGCTCATGTCCGCGCTCGGCGGACCGCAGTCGCTGCTCGGTTGGCTCGTGGCGCTGGCCATCACCTTGCCCGACGCGCTCGTCTGGAGCGAACTGGGCGCCGCGCTTCCGGGATCCGGCGGCACGTACCGGTGGCTGCGCGAAGGGTTCGGTCCGCGGACCTGGGGCCGTCTGATGGCGTTCCTCTTCATCTGGCAGTTCATCATCAGCGGTCCGATGGAGATCGCCTCGGGCTACATCGGCGTCGCGCAGTACCTCGACTACCTGTGGCCGGGGATGACCACGGGCGGCGGCCTGACCTGGAAGGGCGGCGCGGTCGTGGTCGGTCTCGGGCTGCTGAACATCGGACTGCTCTGGCGACCGATCGGCAGCCTCGGGAAACTCATGGTCGTTCTCTGGACCGGCGTGATGCTCACCGTGGCGGTGGTGCTCGTGGGCGGTGCGATGAACTTCGACCCGCGAAAGGCCTTCGACTTCCCGGCCAACCCGTGGGCCTTCTCTTCCGGATTCTTGCTCGGCCTCGGCGCGGCGGCCCGGGTGGGTCTCTATGATTTCCTCGGCTACTACGACGTCTGCTACCTGGGCGACGAGGTGAAGGATCCCGGCCGGACCATCCCGCGGTCGGTCATCGTCAGCCTCGCCGTGGTGGCGGTCATCTATATCGGCATCAACCTCGGCATCAACGGCGTGGTGTCGTGGCGCGAGTTCGTGCCGGCCGACCAGCATCCCGAGATCGCCAACTTCATCGCGTCGGTCTTCGTCGAGCGGCTCTACGGGAAGACCGCCGCCGGGGTCTTCACCCTGATGGTCGTGTGGACCGCTCTCGGATCGGTGTTCGCGCTGTTGCTCGGCTATTCCCGCATCCCGTACGCAGCGGCACAGGACGGCACGTTCTTCCGCGTCTTCGGCCGGCTGCATCCCACCAAGCACTTCCCGCACGTCTCGCTGCTCGTTCTCGGCGGGCTCGCCATCGCCGCGAGCTTCGTGTCGCTCGGCGTGGTGATCGACACGCTCATCGCGGCGCGGATCCTGATCCAGTTCGTCGGGCAGATCGTGGCGCTCCTGCTCTTGCGGCGGAACGCTCCCGCGCTGGCTCGGCCGTACAAGGTCTGGCTCTATCCGTTGCCGCTGCTGGTCGCCGGCGCAGGTTGGCTGCTGGTGTTCGCCACCACGCCGCCGAAGGTGATCGGCTTCGCGATCGGCGCGATGGCGCTGGGCGTCATCGGCTATCTCGGATGGGCCAAGGTGACGGCGAAGTGGCCGTTCGACCCTGAAGCCGCGGGCTGAACACCCAGGCATCGTCCCGGTGCCCGGGCGGCTCCTTGTTTCCGGCACGGCTCTGGCTAGTGTGCACTCGTGAAACGCCTGCTCGGATCGGTTGTCGTGGCCGTATTGTCACTGGGCATCCTGCTAGGACAAGACACGCGGTCCATCCGGCTCCGGAACGGCGTCATCGACACGCCGGCGCCCGCCGCGATCCACGCCGCAAAGGCCGTCGCGCCGGATCTTTCGGCGCCGCCGGTCACCGGCCTCTTCCTCCTCCAGTTCACCAACCATCTCCAGCCCGCCTGGCGCGACGAGCTCCGCGAACGAGGCGTGGAGCTGCTGAGCTTCGTGCCGGACGACGCGTTCGTCGCCAAGCTGGACGGCGTCCGGCTCCCGGCGTTGCGCGGGTCCGGATATATCCGCTGGGTCGGGCCGTTCGAACCTCGGCACAAACTGCATCCTTCGCTGACCGCGGCGCTGGCCAAAGATCTCGGCAAAGAGATCGCGGTGAAGCTGCTCGTGCGTCCGGGCGCGACGCCGGTCGAGATCCTGTCCGTGACACGGGCGCTCCGGAGCGCGGTGACTCCCCGGTCGCTGGGCGTCGGGACCTTCGTGGACGGGATCGCGGGCGCGCGCCAGATCGCGTCGCTGGCGCGGTCGGATGCCGTGGTCTGGATCGAGCGGGCCCCGCGGATGAAGCTGGTGGACGAGGTCGCGACCAAGATCGTCGCCGGCGAGACGACCGATGCCGGCACGCTCGCGCATGTCCATCAGCTCGGCTTCGACGGTCGCGGCGTCACGGTCGCGGTCGCCGATTCCGGGCTCGATTCCGGCGACTTGACCGACATCCACCCCGACCTCGCCGGCCGTGTCGACGCTCTCTTCGCCTACGACGGTCTTCCGGACGCCAGCGACGAGCACAGCCACGGCACGCACGTCGCGGGCATCGTCGCGGGCAACGGCGCCAGCGGGGAGAAGGACGACGAAGGCAACCTCTGGGGTCTCGGTGTCGCGCCCGGCGCGCATATCGTCGGCCAACGGATCTTCGACGGCGCGGGCGATTACCATCCGCCGGCGAGCTACGCGAAGCTGACGCAGGACGCCGTCCGCAGCGGCGCCTACGTCGGGTCGAACTCGTGGGGCGACGACACCGCGGGCCAGTACGACCTGAGCGCCGCCGAGTTCGACGCGCTGGTCCGCGACGCCGATCCGGACGTCCCCGGCGAGCAGCCGTACGTGCTCGAGTTCAGCAACGGCAACGCCGGCCCCGGAGGACAGACCGTCGGCAGCCCGGCGGTGGCCAAGAACGTCATCGCCACCGGCGCGACCGACAACAACCGCTTCGGCTTCGGCATCTACGATTCGGGCCAGGAGGTCGTTTCGGACTTCTCCAGCCGCGGCCCGTGCGAGGACGGGCGGATCAAGCCCGACGTCGTCGCGCCGGGCACGTGGATCTCTTCGCTCCGGTCCGTCTTCGCCAACGACAACAACGCCTGGGGCCCGATCAGCGACCTCTACATGTACCAAGGCGGCACCTCGCAGGCCGGCCCGCACGCGAGCGGCGCCTGCGCCGTCGCCATCCAGTGGTACCGTTCCACCCACAACGGGGCGACGCCTTCACCCGCGCTGGTGAAAGCGCTGCTCATCGACTCGGCCGACGACATGGGCACCGGTGTCATCCCCGATCCGGAGAGCGACACGACCGACGACACCGGGATCGTCGTCGGCGACACCGGACCGGTCCCCAACAACGACGAAGGCTGGGGCCGGATCAACCTGGTGAACCTGATCGACTCGCCGCGGCGCCACCGCTTCACCGACCAAGGCGCGGGGCTCGCGACCGGGCAGGTCGCCGAGCAGCGCGTGGTCGTGGGACCGGACGACCAGCTCAAGGTCACGCTCGTTTACACAGACGTCCCCGGCTTCCCGGCGGCGATCCCCGCGCTCGTCAACGACCTCGACCTCGAGGTCGTCGGCCCCGATGGCCGTGTCTTCCGCGGCAACGCCTTCGCCGACGGCGAGACCGCGGCCGGCACACCCGTCGGCGACCGGATCAACAACGTCGAGGCCGTCCACATCGGCGTCCCCGCGGCCGGTGAGTACATCATCCGGGTCCGCGCGCAGAACGTCGTGCAGGACGTCCACCACAAGACCGTCGGCGCGCCGGAGCAGGATTTCGCGCTGGTCATCTCCGGTGCGTTGCCGCTGCCAGGAGAAGGTGTCGTGTCGTGGGACAGCGAGGCCTATCGGTCGCCGGCGATCGCATCGGTCCGGTTGGTCGATTCGCAGCTCGCCGGGCAGGCGACCGCGACGGTGACGGTCAGCAGCTCGACCGAGCCCGCCGGCTTCCCGCTCACCCTCTTACGTTCCGGCAACGGAGGGACCTTCACCAACAGCGTCGCCCTCGTCACCGGCGCCGCGGATGCATCCGACGGCAAGCTCTCCGCCGTCGACGGCGATGAGATCGAAGTCGTGTACATCGACGCGCAGCCGGCCGGCGAACGGCGGGCCGTGGCCAAGGTGGACGCGCGACCTCCGTTGATCTCGGACGTCGCCGTCGCGAGCGAGTTCGGCCGGACCTCGGTGCGCTGGACCACCGGGGAGGCCGCGGATTCGCAGGTCTACTTCGGCACGACCAACGCGGTCACCAACCTCGTCAGCGACGTCTCCTTCCGCCCGCAGCACGCGCTCGCGCTGCCGCCGCTCGTCGTGGGCGAGACCTACTTCTGCAGGATCGTCAGCACCGATCCGGCGGGCAACAGCAGCACCAACGACAACGGCGGACGGTTCTTCCGGTTCATCGGACCCAAGCCGGCGAACGCGCTGTTGGTCTACTCGCCCGAGACTCTCTTCGCTCCGGGCGGTTTGCTCGGCGACACGCCGTATCCGGGGATCGAGACCTGGACCGCGCCGCTCGACGCGCTCGGTCTGGACTACGAGGTCTGGGACACCGGGGTGGTCGGAAGGGCGCCGGGCATCGCGGACCTGCGGGCGTTCCGGCTGGTCCTCTGGCGTCCCGAGGAGCTCGCCGCGCCGGCGCCGGGCCTGACGACGGCGATCACGAGCTATCTGCAGGAAGGCGGCGCGTTGTTCGTCAGCTCCGGCGACCTGCTCACGCGGTTGAAGGAGAAGAGCGCGACCAACTTCATCTCCGGCGTGCTGCATGTCGCGAGCTTCCAGGAAGACCAGGGAGCCAACTCGATCAAGGCCGTTCCCGGCGATCCCGTGGGCGGCGCCATCGCCTCGGACCTCGATTTCGGGGCGTTCCCGAGCGGGTTCGTGATCGACCTGCTCGGACTCGATTGGACCACGGTCGCGGACCACCTGTCCGTGGCAGCCGACGCGGCACCGGTGTTCCTGCAGGAGCGCGACCGCGTCGTCGGGTCGCGCTTCCCGAAGACCGGCCAGGATGCCAAGGGCCGCGTCGTGTTCAACGCCTTCGCGCTGGAAGCCGTCCCGGCCGACGGCCCGGCACCGGACAACCGCACCACGCTGATCGCCGATGCCGTCCGCTTCCTCGCTCCGGACCTCGCGGGCGGATCGACCATCGCCTTCGATGCGCCGGCCTACACGTTGCCGTCGTCGGTCGTCGTCGAGGCCACGGACAGCGCCCGGGCCGGCACCGGCGAGGTGAAGGCGCGGCTCACCTCCACCGGCCAGCCCGGCTCCATCGACATCGCGCTCGCCGAGACCGCCCGACGCGGCGTGTTCCGCGGGCAGTTCGTCCTCACCGATGTCGCGGGCACCGGCACCCTGCCCCGCTACCTGGCCAAGGACGGCGACATCGTCCGCGTCGCGTACACCGACGCGGCCAAGACGGAATCGGCCGTGACCGCGCGGGTGGACACCATGGAACCCGTGATCGCCGACGTCGCGGCCGACCCGGCCTACAACGAGGCGGTGGTCACTTGGACGACCGACAAGCCGGCCGACGCGCTGGTGCGTTTCGGCGAATCCGGAGGCGACGATTCCTTCCTCACCCGCAGCGCCTATGCCGCGGAATCGGCGACCGACCACGAGGTCCAGGTCACCGGCCTGTTGCCGGACAAGCAGTACTTCTTCCAGGTGGTGAGCCGCGACGTCGCCGGCAACATCACGACCGACAGCGCCGGCGGGAAGTTCCACACCTTCCGCACGCTCAAGCCCGTCACCCCGCCTTGGACCGACGACCTGGAGAAGGGCCGGGCAGGCTGGGTGGTCCTCGACGACAGCGGCGGGACGGGTGCGACGCTACCGGGCGACGACGAAGGCGGCGGCGATCTCGTCGCCAGCGGATGGGACCTCGGCGTCCCGGTGAACGGCCGCGGCGCCACCGCACGCAGCGGCACCAACGTCTGGGCGACGAACCTCAAAGGCGACGCGGTCGACTTCGCCATCAGCGACCTCATCTCGCCGTCCGTCAGCCTCGTCGGCGGCAACAAGGCGACGCTCACTTTCTGGCAGAACTACGACTTCAGCTCTGCTTCCAGCGGCACCGGCGGCGAGGACGACCCGTTCGGCGATTACGTGCTCGAGGCCGCCCAGGTGGCGCTCACCACCGACAACGGCGGCACGTGGAAGGACCTGTACACCGCCGGCGACGAGACCTCGTCCGGATGGGAGAAGGTCGAGGTCGACCTCACCCGCTTCGTCGGCAAGGTCGTCCGCTTCCGCTTCAACTATCAGCTGTTCAGCTTCAACGCCTCGGACCGCCTCGGCTGGATGATCGACGACGTGCACGTCGACATGGACACCGTCGCCAGCACCGAGGTGGTGGTGACCAACAACCTCGCGCAGGCCGCGTTCACCCTGACCGGTCCCAACAACCTCGTCATCGAGGGCTTCGGCACGGGTTTCCGCACCAACGTACCGCCCGGCACCTACGTGGTCGCCTGGAGACCGGTCCCGTTCTACGCGACGCCCGCGACCCGGACCAACGTGCTCGGGGACTCGACCAACGCGCTGACCTTCACCGGCACCTACACGTTCGCAGATGTGAACAAGAACGGCATCAGCGACGCGTGGGAACAGCAGTACTTCGGCGCTGCGGTTGCAGGCTATACCGGGCTCGTCGACAGCGACGGCGACGGCGCGACCGACATCGAGGAATGGCGCGCCGGGACATCGCCGAAGGACGCGGCGAGCCGGCTCCGCGTCTCCCTGCCGGAGACGCTGCCGAACGGCACGGTCCGGTTCACCTGGGACACCGCGAACGGCCGCACCTACGCGCTGGAGACGAGCAACGACCTGCTCGCGTGGGTCCGGGTCAGCGACCTCACCCGCGCGACCGGCGGTCCGTTGTCGGCGACGCTTCCGGCGCTCGATCCGAGGCTGCCCTACTTCTTCCGCGTGACGGTGACGCCGTGAGCCGCTGGTTCACGGGTTCGAGGAGAGCCACACGCGGATCGCCGCCGCCTGCGGATGCCGGGGATCCAGCGCGAGCACGCGTTCGTAGTGGCTCCGGGCCGACGCCGGATCACCGAGCGGACCGGCCTTGAGGCCGGCCAAGGAGAGGTGCGCCGCGACATCGGACGGATCGACGCCCACCAGGCGGTCGAGCTGCTCGGCGGCGTCGACCGGATAGCCGCCGCGCTGGAGCGCCGCAGCGAAGACACGCAAAGCCGGCACCGAGCCCGGATCGATGCGCGTCGCGCACTCAGCGGCCAGCAGCGCCCGTTGCACGTCGCCTTCTTCCATCGCGACGAGCGCGAGATTGTGGTGAGCGGCGAGATAGCTCGGCTCGAGCTCGACCGCGTGCTGGTAGAGCACGAGCGCGTCCGCGAGGTCGTGCCGGTCGTGCGCGGCGATGGCGGTGCCGAAGAACCGCTCGGCTTCGGTCCGTTTGCCCGCGGGAAGAGTAGCCGGCGCCCGGCGGACGTAGCGCGGGAAGGAGGGCTTCGTCGACACGACGGCGGCTGGCTTCATCGCGGGCGCGATCGGCGTCGCGGCCGCGGTCGCCGGGATCGGGAGCGTCTTCGAGGCCGTGGCGGGTCGGTTGGTCACCGAGCGCAAGGCGGTCACGGGCTTATCAGGCTTGGGTCCGCTGCCGAACCACTTCACCGGATTGCCCCAGCTCACCGGGTTGACGCGCTTCCAGAAGCCACGCCGACCCGGACCGGACCGATCCCCGGTCGTCCCATCATTCACGGGAGGATCATCGACGATGTCCGTGGGGTCGCTGTCGACCGGATCCGTCTTGGCGGGGGAAGGCGCGGCGGCGACGGCCGGAACAGAAGGGGGTTTGTTGGTCGCGATCTCATCGCGGGCCGGACGGAGCGCCGGGGCTTCTTCGACACGGACGACTTCGGGCACCGGCGCCGCCATGGCCGGCTTGGCAGGCGCGATTGTCGGGCCGGCAGACGCAGCAACGGGCGGTGCCGGCGGCGGGGCGTTCACAGGATTGGCGGCGGCGCGTTCGACGGTTTTGACCGGTGCGGGGCGCGGCTCGACGACGGGCTTGGCGGGAGCAGGTTGGGCAGCGGGCGGTGCGGCCTTGGGAACGGCGTTGGTGACGATGGCCGCGGGTCGCGGCGCGAGGTTGGTGACCACCTTCACCGCGCCGGGGGCGTTGGTGAGGACCGATGGCAACGGCGCGCCGCCGGTCTGGGCCTCCAGCTGCCGGATGACCGCGCGGATCCCCTCGGCGTCCGGCGCTGCCGGAGCGAGAGCGAGATACTCGCGATAGGTCTGGAGAGCGCCACGTTTGTCGCCGAGCTGCTGGGCGGTGACGGCCAGGTTGAGCCGGGAGGCGGCATGACGCGGGTCGAGCTTCACCGCCCATGCGAAGTATTGCCGGGCGTTGGCGAAGCGCCGCTTCCCGCTCTGGACCAGGCCTAGGTCGTTCCAGACATCCGCGTCCTTCGGCGCGAGCTTCACCGCGATGGCGAGGCTCCGCTCGGCGTCCTCGTATTTGCGGAGCTGGAGCTGGGCCTGTCCGAGCAGATGGTACGCCACGGGATGGCCGTGGTTCGCGTCGGGCGCGAGGAAGGTGCGGAGCGAACGTTCCGCCTCGGCCCATTCGCCCTGTTCGACGTACAGAGCACCGAGATTGTAATGGGCGTCGAAGAAATCGCGGTTCTCGCGCAGCGCCCGGAGGTAGGCCTTCTGCGCCTCGGCAGGACGTCCGGCAGCGTGGTAGGCGAGACCGAGGAAGTTCCACGCCCTCGGGTCCTCGGAGAGCTCGGTCGCGGCGCGTTCGAGCATCGGGACGGCCTCGGTCGCCTTGCCGGCGCGCAGCAGCTCGTCGCCCCGGCGCAACGCCTCGGGCCCGTGCGGCTGGCAGCCGGCGGCGAAGAGGACTGCGGCCAGGAAAGCGGCCCGCACCGAGGACGATCGCGACATCGGACGCGTGGTAATCGGGTGGCGGGTGCCCCGTCAAGGAACGCGCCTCCGGTGCCCGCGTTCCCCTTGAACGCCGACACGGTCCTTGGCGTCTGGAGCCCGGGCACGCCATGCTGCGGGCCGTCCGGATGATGCCACGCCTTTCCACCCTCGTCTTCGTGCTCGTGTCCGCGCTGGTGCTCCTACCGCGGTCGGCGGATGCCGCTCCGGATCCCGCCGCGCCACCCTCCTCGCCGGCGTCCTCCACGAACACCGCCCGCGCCCGGGTCGTCGTGGCGCACGATCCGGCGGCCACCTCGGCGTTCGCGGCGGACCCGGATGTCGTCCGGAAGATGGTCGAGAACGGACTGCTCGGCTTGACCGGCAAACCGACGACGACGGATGCATGGAAGTCGCTCGTCGCGCCGGGCGATGTCGTCGGCTTCAAGGTGACCGCGGCGCCGGGTGCGGTGAGCGGCACGCGACCCGCTGTGGTGCGGCCGTTGATCGAGGGCCTGATCGCGTCGGGCCACGCGCCCTCGAAGATCGTCATCTGGGACAAGCGCGACATCGATCTCCGCGCCGCCGGTTGGTCGCGGCTGGCGCAGGAGCTCGGTGTCCGCTGCGTCGCCAGCGAGGATGCCGGTTGGGACGGCGACCGTTCGTATGAATCGCCGCTCATCGGGCGGCTGGTCGCGGGCGACCGGGATTTCGGCAAGAAGGAGAACGAGGGCACCGGCCGCCGGTCCTATGTCACCAAGCTGCTCACCCACGACATCACCAAGATCGTCTCCGTCGCGCCGGTGCTCAGCCACAACGTCTCCGGCGTGAACGGCCATATCGCCGGCCTCGCCTGGGCGAGCACCGACAACACGCTGCGTTTCGCGAACGATCCCGTCCGCCTCGCCGAGGCCGCGCCCGACATCTGCGCGCTCGACGACGTGCTGCCCAAGCTCGCCTTCGCGGTGGGCGACGCCCTGCTCTGCCAGTACCGCGGCGAGGAGCTGACGCTGCTGCACTACGCGGTCGCGCTCGACGAGCTCCGTTTCAGCAAGGACGCCGTCGCCTTGGACGTCCTCGCCCTCGCCGACGTGCAGCGCTCCCGCGAGGCGGCGAAGGTGGAGGGAGAGAAGAAATTCGTCACCGAGCTCTACACCAACGCCGAGCTCATCGAGCTGGGCGTCGCGGACCCGAAGCGCATCGACAAGGTCCGCGTGCCGTGAGCGCTACCGGCGCAGCCCGGCGATGACCGTCCGCGCGACCGCGGGGATGATGCCGCGCTCGTTCGCGTGGCCGGTGGTGAAGGTGACCAGGACGAACTTCCGTCCGTCCGGCAGCTCCACGTAGGCCGCGTCATGGCGGGTCTGGCTGGTCCAGCCCGCCTTCGACCAGACCTTCGACCCGGGGATCTCCTTCAAGGCGATGCCGGTGAACCCGTGGGTCTGGTCCTCCGGATCCTTCACCGCGCCGTGGATATCCCGCGCCAACAGCTCGCGCATCTCCGCGCAGCGCTTCGCGGAAACGGCGGTGCCGGTGGCGATCTCGGCCAGGAGGCGCGCGGTGGCGTCGGTCGTGAGCTGGTTGCGGTCCGGCTTGAACGCCCGGATCGCCTGCACCTCCCGGCCGTAGGGACCTTCGCACCAAGGCTTCTTGTCGGCGTTGATGCCCGAGTAGCCGAGGCCGCGGAAATAGCGGTTCACCGCGCCGCGTTTCTCCTGCCAGACCGCGAGCTCCGCCTCCGGCAACTCGGGCCCGCTGGTCGTGCCGGTCAGCACGTCGACCACGTAGTGCGTCGCCTCGTTGTAGGATTCCACGACCATGTCGCTCAGCGCGCGGCGGAGCTCCGGCGTGTCGGTGAGACGACCGTCCTCCAGCCAACGATGGGCCGCGACGAGATAGAACAGCTTCACCACGCTGGCCGGATAGATCGGTTCCGATCCGCGGAAGCTCGCCCGGGCCGGCCGGGTCGGATCGGTCAGATCGTCCAGCGTCACGGCCAGTTCATCCGCCTTCAGGCCGATGCCGGCGAACTTCTCCACGGTCTGCTGCGCCGCACGGTCGACGAGCACCTGGATGGACGCCGAGGACGGGGTCGCCGGCGCGCCGACCGATGTCGCATCCGCCGCGAAGGCGGACACCGACAGCACCGCGGACCAGACACACGACAGGATCCTCTTCATGGCTCGGTCGGTTCCCCTTCGGACGGCTCGGTCTCCACGATCTCCACCGGATCCACCGCTCCGGCGGGTTTGAAGAAGCGGATCACCGTGTCGCCATGCTTGAGCATCTTGCGCTCCTTCCATGCGGGCGGGATGTCGAGCGTGTCGCGTTTGGTGTGGCCGAGGATGAACAGCGCGCCGGGCGCGAGGAGGCGCGGCAGGTCCGGTTGGTCGAGCAGGCGTTGGGCGAGCGAGGTGGAACGGCGCCCGACGTTCTTCTCGCCGTAGGGCGGATCGGCGATCACCAGGTCGAAGAGCCGGCCCGCGGCCGCGAGCTGCGGCACGGCGCTGAAGACGTCGTCGACGCGCAGCTCGACCGCGGTCGCGGGAAGACCGGCGGCGACGAGGTTGCGGCGGTAGAAGCGCGCGTGCTTGTCGGATTTCTCGACGCTGTGGAGCGAGACGGCGCCGCGGCTGAGGCACTCGTGGCCGAGCGCGCCGGTGCCGGAGAAAAGATCGAGCACGCGCGCGCCGTCCACGAACCCGCCGAGCGAGTTGAAGACCGCGAGCTTCACCTTGTCGGGCATGGGCCGGACGCCGAGCCCTTCGGGCACATGGACGATCCGACCGGCCGCTTCTCCGCCGATGATGCGCATAGTTGGGCCGCGCAGGACGCGCCGCCGGGACCGAAGGTACGCCACGGAGGACGGACGGACGAGCAGTTCGATCGCGTCGATCAGAGCACCCTGGGAAACAAGCCGGTTGCGGCGCCGACGCCGCGGCGCACACTCGGCGCATGAACCGCCATCTCCGGTCCTTGTCGGCGTCGCGCGCGCTCGGCCTCTCGCTCCTCACCTTCACCGCTGCCGGTATCGTCTCCGCCGTGAACCCTCCTTCCGTCCCGCTCCGCTATCCTCCGACCACCAAGACCGAGGTCGTGGACGACTACCACGGCATGAAGGTCGCGGACCCCTATCGTTGGCTGGAGGACGACAACTCGGCGGAGACCAAGGCCTGGGTCGAGGCGCAGAACAAGGTCGCCTTCGGCTATCTCGGGACATTGCCGTTGCGCGCGCCGCTCAAGGCGCGGCTCACCGCGCTCTACGATTTCGAGCGCTACGGCGTGCCTTTCAAGCAGGGCGGCCGCTACTTCTTCAGCAAGAACAACGGGCTGCAGAACCAATCGGTGCTCCACGTCGCCGCGTCCCTCGACGCCGCGCCGCGCGTGTTGCTCGATCCCAACACGCTCTCCGCCGACGGCACCGTCGCGCTGAAGGGCTACGCCGTCTCCGACGACGGCGCGCACCTCGCGTACGGTTTGTCGTCGGCCGGATCCGATTGGGAGGAATGGAGGATCCGCGACGTGGCCACTGGAAAGGACACGGGCGATGTGCTGAAGTGGGTGAAGTTCTCCAGCTGCTCGTGGACCAAGGATGGCAAGGGCTGCTTCTACTCGCGCTACGACGAGCCGGCCGAATCGGCGAAGCTCACCAAGGTGAACGAGTTCCAGAAGCTCTACTTCCACCGGCTCGGCACCGCGCAATCCGACGACGTGCTGGTGTACGAGCGCAAGGACCAGCCGAAATGGGGCTTCGGCGGCGGGGTCACCGACGACGGCCGATATCTGGTCATCAACGTCAGCCAGGGCACGGACACCAAGAACCGCGTCTTCTACAAGGACCTCGCCGCGCCCGAGGCCAAGGTCGTCGAGCTGCTCAACGAATTCGACGCCAGCTACGACTTCGCCGGCAACGACGGTCCGGTGTTCTTCTTCCGCACCGATCTCGCCGCCGCCCGCGGCCGCCTGATCGCCATCGACACCGCCAAGCCATCGCGGGCCGATTGGCGCGAGGTGCTCCCGCAGACCGACGCCACGTTGACCTCTGCGAACATCGTCGGCGACCGCCTCGTCGCCGAGTACCTGCGCGATGCCCGCAGCCAGGTGATGCTCTTCGATCTTTCGGGCAAGTCGCAGAAAGAGCTCGCGCTCCCCGGCATCGGCAGCGCCGCCGGATTCGGCGGCAAACGCTCGGACACCGAGACCTTCTACAGCTTCACCAGCTTCACCACGCCCGGCCGCGTGTACCGCTACGACTTCGCCACCGGCACGAGCACGCTCTGGCGGCAGCCGAAGGTCGGTTTCGACCCCGATGCGTACGAGGTGAAGCAGGTCTTCTACGCCAGCAAGGACGGCACGAAGGTGCCCATGTTCATCACCCACAAGAAGGGCCTGAAGCTCGACGGCACCAACCCGACGCTCCTGTACGGCTACGGCGGCTTCAACATCTCGCTCACGCCGGCGTTCAGCGTCGCCAACCTCGCGTGGATGGAGCTCGGCGGCGTCTACGCGGTGCCCAACCTGCGCGGCGGCGGCGAGTACGGCGAGGAGTGGCACAAGGCCGGCACGAAGCTGAGGAAGCAGAACGTGTTCGACGACTTCATCGGCGCCGCCGAATGGCTCATCGCCAACCGCTACACCTCGCCCAAGAAGCTCGCCATCTCCGGCGGATCCAACGGCGGCCTGCTTGTCGGCGCCAGCATCACGCAGCGTCCAGACCTGTTCGGCGCGGCGCTGCCCGCGGTGGGCGTCATGGACATGCTGCGCTTCCAGAAGTTCACCATCGGCTGGGCGTGGACCAGCGACTACGGCTCCAGCGACGATCCCGAGGAGTTCAAGGCGCTCCGGGCCTACTCGCCTCTGCACAACCTAAAGCCGGGCGTGGCCTATCCGCCCACTCTGGTGACGACAGCGGACCACGACGACCGGGTCGTGCCGGCCCATAGCTTCAAGTTCGCCGCTCGGCTGCAGGAAGTACAGTCAGGCGCCAACCCGGTGCTCATCCGCATCGAGACCAAGGCGGGCCACGGCGCGGGCAAGCCCACGAGCAAGATCATCGAGGAGGCCGCCGACAAACTGGCCTTCATCGGTGCCCAACTCGGCGTGACCAACGGCGTCCCGGTCCTGCGTTGACGCTCGTGCGCGGATGAAGGCATCCGCGCTCCGGAAGCTCGCGGTGCCCGCGCAGTCGCGTCCGCGTCTTGGAGCGCGGTGGCAGAGCGCAGCGCCGACACCGCTTTCGCCCGCCGGACGCGTGTCCGTTTTTCCGCAGGCTTCACTCCTCCGCCAGCGGCCGGAGTGAAGCCGTTCACTCCCACCCGATCTTCCGGCCGGCGTTCTCCTTCACCAGCCACTTCTGCAGCGGTGCGAAGTAATCCTTCATCGCCCGCGTGCTCAGGTCCTCGCCGGTGGCCTCGCGCAGCAGTTGCCGCCAATCGCGGGTCGCTCCGACCGAGAGGAACTTCTTCAGGAAATCGCCCACTTCCCTGTTGCCCGCGTAGTCGCAGGACTGCGGCGGCTGGTGGAGGATCCGCCGGGCGATGTGGTCGTGGATCTGGAACTTCTGCACCGTCGCGATGGCGTAGCTGTAGTAGTAGGCGGGATTGTCGTTGATGTGCGTCTTGGTGGCCGCGTCGCAGAACTCCTCGCCGCGCGTCCCGGGCCCCGCCGGCGGTTCCACTCCCTGGAAATCCGCGACATGCCGCCACCAGCGCGCGTTGTACTCCGACGGCGGCAGATCCTTCGCGTACAAGTCGTGCTCCCAGTGCGTCATCGTGCCGCTCGCCCAGAACAGGAACGGGACCGCGTGGCTCAAGGCCGTCTCCAACAGCGTCGCCGTCTGGTCCTCCTGATAATCGGCCGGCAACACGCCCACCGTCTTCAGGTACGGCGTCTGCCCCGCCGCCAACGCGATCTGCTCGCCGATGCCTTCGTGGAAAGCCGGGTTCGCTCCGGTCCGCAGCAAGGGAGGCACCTCCGGCCGCGTGTACGCCATAAAGTAGTATCCGTGCCCCAGCTCGTGGTGCGCGGTGTAGAACCACCACGGGTTCGCTTCCACGCTCATCAACGACCGGATGTCGTCCTGCAGGTCGACGTGCCAGCACGAAGCGTGGGAGTTCTTGAGCCGGCCCGAACCCGAACCCGCCGGGAACAGGTCCGACCGCGACCAGAAGGTCTTCGGCAAGGGCGGGAACCCGAGGCCCATGTAGAACTGCTCCGCGGTCTTCGTGATGCTCTCCGGGGTCCGGTTGGTGAAATACCGGTCGAGCGAGGCCGCCTCGACCAGACCGCCCCATTCCTGCGACCAGCGGTTGTTGATCCAATGCGCCGGGATCCGCGCCGGCACCGGCTGGCCGTACTTCGCCGCCAGCTTGTGCTTCGCCCACGTGTGCAGCTGGAGGTACAGCGGACGCAGTTCCCGCAGGAAGTCTTCGTTCAGCTTCAGCATCTCGTCCGCCGACATGCCGTAGCCGGCCACCTGGAGGGCAAAGTAGTTGGAATGGCCCAGCTCGCGGGCGACGCCGTTGCGCAAGCCCTGCAACGTCACCAATCCGGGCTTGAGAGCCGGACCGGTCAGTTTGGAGGCCTCCCATGCCGCACGCCGTTCCGCCAGATCGGTCGACTTGGAGAGCACCCTGTCGAGGTCGTTAGCGACAACGTTGCTTCCACGGAGCCGGAACTGGAACCCGTTCAGGGTCGAATTCTGCGCCGTCTCGGCCGCGATGCGCCGGTTCACCAGGACAGGATCGGTCATCGGCCCCTCCGCCGCGTTGAGCAGCGCACGCTCCAGTTGCCGCACCTGCAGCTCGGTCAGCTCCGAGCGCTGCGCCAAGAGCGCCTTCGCCTCGCTGATGATGGCGGGATTCCCGTTGAA
Organism: Verrucomicrobiota bacterium; assembly: GCA_947454005.1. Taxonomy (GTDB): domain Bacteria; phylum Verrucomicrobiota; class Verrucomicrobiia; order Limisphaerales; family UBA9464; genus CAIVQB01. Next base: position 16,012 of record CANGMH010000002.1, on the reverse strand, counting down.
CGCCGCGTATGCCTTGCCCGCCGCCTCGCTGGCTGCGTCGTTGACCGGCTTCACGTCGGTCGCCGCCGCCCACTGGGCCTCGCTGTTGACCCGGTAGAGCGCCTGGTAACCCGCGTTCACCACCGCCAAGAACCGGTCCGCCCGCTCCTGCAACGGCGTCGCCGCACCGGCAGCAAAAGCCAGCAGGAACCCGAGCCAGAGCGTTGAGATCCGTTTCATGGGACGCATCCTACCGGCCGAAGGCCGGTGGGCTAGCCGGAGTTTTGCCCAACGACCCTGCGCATAACCTCCCGGAGCCACCGGATAACCACCCGACAACTCCCCTTCCTCGGGTCGTCCACAGCCGAAGGCGGGTTCTTGGCCGGGCTATGCACGATCGCCGACCCTCGTCCCGCCCAAGCGGGCATGGCCACAACAGGCAGTTGTACGTGTTATCCACACCCCCTACTAATGGCTTTCTTCTTGAAAAGAAGACACAATACTTAGGGCCGATGAAACTCACGATCGCCAAGGAACACCTCCTCAACGGCCTTCAGGCAGTGCAGAACGTGGTCGGCACGCGCACCACCCTGCCCATCCTGTCCAACGTCCTGCTCTCCGCCTCCGCCGGCAAACTCGAGCTCACGGCCACCGACCTCGACGTCACCATCTCCAGCACCGTCGCCGCGACGGTTGAGAAAGAGGGCAAGGCCACCTTGCCGGTCAAGAAGCTGTTCGGCATCGCCCGGGAGCTGCCGGCCAGCGAGATCGAGCTGGAGATCGACGAGAAATCCGTCTGCACCCTCCGAGCCGGGGCCTCCTTCTACAAGATCAACGGACTCGCGGCGGACGAGTTCCCGCCCATGCCCGTCTTCAAGCAGGCCCGCGCCGTCACGCTGCCGCAGGACAAGCTCAAGGCCATGCTGCGCAAGACCAGCTTCGCCGTCTCCACCGACGAGACCCGCTACGTGCTCAACGGCATCTTCTTCAGCCTCAAGGACCACAAGATCGCCCTCGTCGCCACCGACGGACGCCGCCTCGCCATGACCGACGAGGACGCCGAGGTCCCCGCCGAGAGCCAGGCCGATTTCATCGTCCCCACCAAGGCCATCAACGAGCTCAACCGCCTGCTCGGCAGCGCCGGCAACGTGGAGCTCAAGTTCTCCGAGAACCAGGCCGCCTTCACCACCAGCACCGTCGAGGGCGGGCCCGGCGTGCTCATCATCACCAAGCTGGTGGACGGCAACTATCCGAACTACCGGCAGGTGATCCCCGGCGAATGCCAGGAGCGCATCGCGTTGGCCCGGGACGAGTTCCTGGGCGCCCTGCGCCGCGCGGAGCTGATGACCAGCGACAAGAGCAACTCGGTGAAGCTCAGCTTCAGCCGCAACCAGCTGGCCATCACCGCCAACACCCCCGAGGTCGGCGAGGCCCGCGAGAACCTGGCCATCAACTACAAGGGCAAGGATTTCGCCATCGCCTTCAACCCCGGCTACCTGCTGGACCCGCTCAAGGCGCTGGACAGCGACGAGGTGTTCTTCGAGCTGATCGACGAGCTGAGCCCCGGCGTGCTGAAGACCAACACGCCGTTCCTCTACGTCATCATGCCGATGCGGATGAGCTGAGGGGCGCACGGCTTGAGCGGCCGAACTATAAAAATTCGAACCCTGCGTCATGAATCTCAACAGCCTTATCGTTGTCGTCCTTCGCCTGATGGCGCTCGATTTCGTCCTTCGATTCGCTGTTCATTTGATACCGCAGATCATCCAGTTCCTCCGCTTCTATGGGCGTTCGCCTCTTGATGGTTCAAGTTCGTTCTTCGCCCTGCCTTGGCTACTGCTCGCGGGGTTGATCATTGCCGCGGTATTTCTCTGGTTCTTTGCCCCGACCATTGCACGTTTCGTCACTCGTGGTGTTTCTCATGAGCTTTCGTTTGGCGCGATGTCGCTGATGGACTGCTATTCCGTGTCCTTTGTTTCTGTGGGTCTCTTCTACATCTGCAGTCATCTGCCGCAAGTTCTGAACAGCGTGCATCACCTGCTGAAAACGTCGGCATCAGGTCCAGGAGACTCCGGGCAAGGCATGAGTGGTTATGATATCTCACAGGCTGTCATCCCGTTTATTGTTGGACTAGCGCTGTTCGTGAACGGTCGCCGGTGGGCAGTTGCGCTGGCACTTCTGCAAGCGGAGAGACCAACATCAACCGCGATGGTTGTTGATTGATAGGGAGCCGCATGGTTTGTAGGCCTTCGGGCACAGTCTTTGACCGCGCGAGCGTCATTCAGTCCGGTGGTCTTCTGCCGCTTTCGTCCTGAGGACGGACCTTCGAAAACGTGAGCCGGTGGTCCCTTCCGAACGCCCCGACCAAAGCGCCAGAGGACTGGCGCACTCCAAAACCTCGCGGAGTCAGCTCGAGGCTTGAGAAGTCGCGCCAGCGTCTTGGAGTGCGGTAGTCCTCTACCGCTTTCGGCCACCGTGCGGCCTACGAAAACGTGAGTCGCTTGTCCCCAAGGCACGCCCCCAAAGCGGTAGAGGACCACCGCTTCCCCCCGGAAGTTCACCAATCCGCGTCCGGCTCGAACTCATCCGGTACCGACACCTTGTCGGTCTTGAACCGGTAGATGCTCTTCACCTTTGCGGAAGAAACGGTGCGCTCGAACCACGCCGCGGAGCACCACGGATACTGGTTCGCAACCGGCACAAGGCCGTGCTTCACAGGGTTCTGATGCACGTAGTTCAGCCGTGCGAAGTAGGACCGCTGGTGGGTCAGGCGGGTGTCCCGGTAATTGAACCACACCTGCCGTTCCGGCGTCGCGTCGATCCGGTTCAGCCAACCGCCGGTCTTCACATGCAGCGTCTTCAACATCGCCGACAGGCTGGTCGCATCCGTGGTGTCCGCCGGGCAATGCGCGACGAAGTGATAGTGGTTCGAGAACACCGCCCACGCTTCCAGTTGCCAGCCGAAGTCCCGGGCGACAGTGAGCAGGCCCCGCTCCAGTACCCGGAGGCGGTCAGCGCCGCGGAAATGGTGGACCTTGTGAAGAGTGGCCGCGGTGACGAAGTAGGTGCCACCAAGCGCGAGCGCGTGAGAAGGCGCATGCGGCCACGGTGTGGGCGGCTGGGGCATGAGGGAACGGTAGGTGGCTGTTAGATTGCGATGCAAGATTGTGGTGCGGAGCGAAAGCGGTAGAGGACTACCGCACTCCAAAACCTCGCGGACTTCGTGCGAAGCCGGGCAAAGGCAACCACGTCATCGGGGATGGATCCGTTCCTCGGAACCGATTCGCCTGCGGCGTGAGCCATCCGGGCATTGAACGCCCTACGACCACTTCGAGTCCGAGCGGCCGTGAAGATCGAGAAGCCGCTCCTCCCCTGTGTCGCTCTGGTCGCTTTGTGCGGTTACTGCATCTCCACGACGATCCAGGTCCACCGTTTGCAGGACAGGGTGGTCGGATTGGAACGGCTGGAGCAGGGTCGACCGTCTGCTTCTTGGTTCGCATCCGAAGTGGAAACCCAGGTCGGCCTGCGACAGTTGCAGGGTGATGTGGCACGCCTGCGCCGGATGGTCCGCGCCATCGGACTACAGCAGGAGCATCCCGGAGCACGCCTTCTGAGCCAGGGTGAGGCCCGCTAAGACCAGGACTCTCCAATCCGCGCCGGTTGGCTAGTCGGAACGCAAAACGGCCGGGGAATCTCCCCGGCCATTGGCGCCGAACCGGACCGTTCTTGGGACGGCTATTTGAACGCCGCAGCGTCCGGCTTGCCGTTGGCCAAGAGGTAGGCGAGCAGGTCGAGGATCTCGTCCTGGCTGAAGTTGTTCAGCAATCCTTCGGGCATGGGCGAGACCTTCGAGGCCTGCCGGGAGGCGACGTCGGATTTCTTGAGCTCGGTCCGGCCGTTGTGCAGCGGGTCGGTGACGACGATGAGCTTGTCTCCGGCGTCTTCGATGAGGCGGCCGGTGACCTCGTCGCCGTTCTTCAGGGTGAAGGTGAGGGCCTGGTACTGCTCGGAGATGACCGCGCTCGGCTCGGTGAGCGACTTGAGGATGTCCACCGGCGCGTATCGCGTGCCGACGCCGGTGAGATCGGGGCCGACCGCTCCGCCCTGGCCGTTGAACTGGTGGCAGAGGACGCACTGGGCGGCGGTGTAGACCTCTTGTGCGCGGGCGAAGCTGCGTCCGCCCGCTGTCTTGGGCAAGGCGGCGGAGAGGTCGTCGGTCTTCCAATCCTTCACGAAGGCGCGTTGCTTGGGCGCGGGCTTTGCGACCGCCGGCGCTTGGCCGGTGATGAGGGCGGCGAGCTCGCCCTTCTCGTTGTCGGGCAGCGAGGCGACCACCTCTTTGCGCAGGTTCTTGAGGAAATTCTCCAAGCTGGCGCCGTTGCCGGCGTCGAGGCCCACGTCCTTGAACCATTTCACGAAGAAATCCGGATGCCGGACGCTGCGGCCGGAGGGTTGGTTGCCGCCGTCCTGCGGTTGCGGACGGCTGAACCAAGCGAAGTAGCGGCGGCGGTTTTCGAGGGTCCATCCGGACTTCGCCTTGCGCAGCGAGGCCTGGTAGTGGAGCTGCTCCTCCTGCGTGGCGGAGTTGTCGCGGAGCGCGAGCACCTTCTGGACGATCCCCGGGGCGTCGAGCGCGACGAGGATCTGCGACAGCTCACGGTCGAGCGGCCAGGAGCCGGACGGGAACTGCTTGCCGAGCTTCTCGATTGCGAGCGGACGGACCTCGTCCGGGATTCCGTGACGGGCGAAGCTGACCTCGATGAGCCGGAGCTTGTTGAGCTTCCATTCCTCGTCGAGCGAATCGAGCGGCCACCGCGCGATGGCCTTGAGCAGGGGCGCCTGGTCTTCGGTTGATCCGAGGCGTGCGAGCGCGAGCAGCGCGGTGAGGCCGGCCTTGGCATCGGTCTCTGCGATGGCCTTGTCCCTCCAGCTGGCGACCGGCTGCGATTCGAGGGCGATGCGGGCGGCGAAGCGGACGTGGCGGTCGGGCGAGGCGAGTCCGGCCCAGATCTTGGGCAGCGCGGTCTCGTCCTCGACCGAGTGGAAGCGCTCGAGGTCGCGGCGTTGTTTGCGCGCGGCCTGTTCCTTGGTGAACTGCGCGGTGCGCATCGTCGCGGGCTCGGTGCGTTCGCCGCCGATGTAGCTCACGCGGTACAGGCCGGCCAGCGTGCCGCGTCCACCGGTGGTGAAGTAGAGGGCGCCGTCCGGACCGACCTCGAGGTCGGTGACGTTGAGCGGCTTGCCTTTGACGAAGGTCTCGAAGCTGCCGAGGTAGCTCGCGCCCGATTCCTTGAGGTGGACGGCGACGATGCGGCCGTAGCTCCAATCCATCATGAACAGCGCTTTCTGGTACTTGGCCGGGAACTTGGCGCCGGTGCCGAAGCGCACGCCGGTGGGCGATCCGATGCCGATCTCGACCACGGGAGGCAGCGAATCGGCGTAGTAGACGGGATATTTGGCGCTGCCTTCCCGGAAGCCTTGGTCACCGCCGCTGACGATGTGGTAGGCGCGGGTGGGGCGATACCAAGGGGCGCCCCAATCCCATTCCATGTCGGAATCGAAGCCGAAGAGCTCGCCGTCCGTGTTGAACGCGATGTCGTAGGTGTTGCGCTGGCCGGCGGCGAAGACCTCGGCGTTGCCGCCGTCCTTGTCGAGGCGTACGACGTAGCCGCCGGGCGGCTTGCGGCCGGCGCCGAAGCCGTTGCCGTCCTCCATGCGCGGCAGCACGAGATCATCGGCGTAGTGCTTCACGCGGGTCGTGGCGGTCTGGTCCGACGGGACGTCGACGAAGTTGCCGCAGACGACGTAGAGGTGGTCGTCGGCGCCTTTGACGATGCCGTGTGCGCCGTGTTCGCCGGGCCCGCCCTGCCATTTCCGGACGAGTTCGACCTTGTCGTAGCGGTCGTCGCCGTCGGTGTCGCGGAGACGGTAGAGATGATAGCCGTCGGGACCTTGGCCGTTCACGTACAGGGCGTCGAAGGCGGCCAAGAGGCCCATCGCGCCACGGACCGGCAGGTCGATGGTCTCGACCTTGGCGACCTGGCCGGAGGCATCGAGCGTGATCCGCTCCATCGGTTCGTTCCCCTGCGGGCTGACGATCAGCCGGCCCTTCGGGTCGACGGTCATCGAGACCCAGGAACCTTCCTCGGGCGAGGCCGAGCGCAGGAGCTCGACCTTGAACCCATCGGCGACCTGCAACGATGCGGCCGGCGTGGCCACGGCGGGTTTGAGCACGTCGCCCCAAGGTTGGACGCCCACGGCGCCGAGCGACTTGGCCGCGGCCCAACCGGTCTTGCCGTCCGGCGACGTCTCCCAGGTCGCGTCGGTCACGATGGTCTCGTGCCGGTCGTCGCGCTGGAAAAGCTGGAGCGTGAGCAGCAATCCCGCGGCGCTGCCTTCGTTCCCTGCGGTGACCTCGATGGTGGCCGGGCCGGCGGCGAGTTCGCCGAGCTTCACGGTCTTGGGCTGGTTCCAAGAGGTGTTCTTGGCGACCACCTTGCCGTTCAGGCGCACTTCCGCGGAGTTGTCGGCCGCGACGGTGAGGACGCCGCGTTGGACGCCTGCCGGGATGGTGATCGTCCTGCGGAAATAGCGGGTCTCGTTCTCGGGGGTCGTCGGGCCCCAGATCCATTCGGGCGTCTGGGCGGCCAGGCGGAGGACGGTCGCGAGAAGACCGAACAGGAGGAGCGGGCGAAGGTGCATGGAGGAGTATTGATGGAAACCAAGTCGTCGAGGGAAGCGCGGTCTGCGGGACGGACGCGCGGTTCCCGCGCGATGTTCAGCGCGGTTGAGCGGGCGGCAGGTCCTCCGGGCGGTTCCAGTTGGTGAAGAACCGGTCCTCGTCCGCGGCGACCGGACGCTCCCGCATCCAGCCTGCGGCGATGCCGGCTTGGACGAACGGTCGTAGCGCGAATTCTCCGCGTCCGAGCCGAGCGAGCGCTTCGGCGGCGGCGGCCCGCGGGTAGACGGCGACGAGCGGTTCGTGCTGGCCGTTCCGCGACGGCACGACCCCGACACCAAGCCGGGCATCAACCAGCAGCGTTCGGAGGAATCCTGCTTCCAGCTCCGGCAGGTCCACGGCGATGACGATGACGAGCTCGTGCCGGGCTTCGGTCAGCACCCGCTCCAGGCCGGCCAACGGACCGGCATCGGCGGAACGGTCGGCGACGATGCGGACCGCGTCCGGAACGAGCGCGAGCGCCGGACCGGGAGCCGATGCGCCCGACGAGACGAGGCGATCGGAGCAGCCGGCCTCGGCCAGGAGCCGGAGCTGACGGAGCAGCAGCGGTTCGCCGTGGACGAGGAGCGAGGCCTTGTCCCGGCCCATCCGGATCGAGCGGCCGCCGGCGATGACGGCCCCGGAGGGGGTCAAAGCGCCCATAAACCGCGCTTGCCAAGCCTTTCACGGTCGGGTTCATTCCCGGGTGAACCGTCCCTGTTTCCCATCCTATCTATGAAGAGCATGCTCAAGTTCGCTGTCGTCGCCGCGCTCGCGCTCGGTGCCACCACTCTCCGCGCCGAGGACAAGGCCGTCACCCTGACCGGTGAAGGCAAGTGCGCCAAGTGCGCCCTCAAGGTCGCCGACAAGTGCCAGAACGTCGTCGAGGTCAAGAGCGGCGACAAGACCAAGACCTATTACCTCACCGGCGACGTCAGCAAGGCGTTCCACGGCGACAACCTCTGCTCCGGCTCCAAGAAGATCACCGTTACCGGCGTGGCTTCCGAGAAGGACGGCAAGATGATGCTCGCCGTCAGCAAGATCGCGGCGGCCAAGTAAGGCCCGCCGACCGTTTTCCACGAGACGCCCGCCTCCGCTCCGCGCGGTGGCGGGCGTCTTTGTTTTCCGGCATCCGTCAGGCGGTGGCGCTGCCCGTGGAAGCGTCGGGAACCGCGATGCGCTTGAGGTAGTCCCACGTGTAGATGCCGGCGCCGTGGCCGTCCGCCCATTGGGGCTGCACGCCGTAGCTACCGACGTGGCCGAGGTGCGCGAGCAGGAAGGCCCTGGGACCGTAGGGCCGTTCGGGAGCCTTGTAGGTGTTGCCGAAGATGTCCTTCTCGCCGAGGCACTCCGCGCACGGGCAGAAGCGGCGCAAGTTCTCGAGCCGGATGAAGCTCTCCGAGCCGTCGTCCCAGCGGATGGCCAGTTCTTCGCCGATGGGGGTGAGGTCGAGCGGTCGCATGGGCGGGAGAATCCGGTCGGGAACCGCGGTTGTCCAACACGGCCGCGGCTGTTCCATGAATCCGATCTATGGTCCGGGTCGCTGAAAGGCTTGCCGCTGGGCCCCGCGTCGCTTTTGCTCTGAAGCCGTGCTGCAAAGCTACGACCCGAACGGCTTTTTCGACGAGATGGCCAGTGCCCGCGGCCAGCTCCGTCCCCATTACGATAAATTCGCCCGGCTCTTCAACGAGCTCACGCCCGCCGAGTTCGACGAGAAGCGTCGCGCGGTGGACCTCGCGTTCCTCCGCCAGGGCATCACGTTCAACGTGTACGGCGACAAGGAGGGCACCGAGCGGATCTTCCCGTTCGACCTCATCCCTCGCATCATCCCGGCGAAGGAGTGGGAGTACATCGAGCGCGGCCTCATCCAGCGCATCACCGCGCTGAACCTCTTCCTCCACGACCTGTACCACGAGCAGAAGATCGTGAAGGACGGCATCGTGCCGTCCTACTACATCCTCTCGGGGAAACATTTCCGCCGCGAGTTCGTGAACTTCGAGGTGCCGAAGGACATCTACATCCATATCTGCGGCACCGACCTCATCCGCGGCGGCGACGGCACGTGGATGGTGCTCGAGGACAACGGCCGGACGCCTTCCGGCGTGAGCTACGTGCTCGAGAACCGGCGCGCGCTGAAGCGGTCGTTCCCCGGGATGTTCGAGGCCATCGGCGTGCGGCCGGTGGACCAGTATCCGCAGGAGCTGCTCAAGATGCTCCAGCACATCGCGCCGGCCGGCGTGGTGGATCCCACGGTGGTGCTGCTCACGCCCGGCGCGCACAACAGCGCCTATTTCGAGCACACCTACCTTGCCCGCCAGATGGGCATCGAGATCGTCGAGGGACGCGACCTGGTCGTGCGCGACGCCCGGGTGTCCATGCGGACGACCAAGGGATTGCAGCCCGTCCACGTGATCTACCGGCGCGTGGACGACGACTTCCTCGACCCGACCGTGTTCCGGCGCGACTCGATGCTCGGAGTGCCCGGGCTCATCCACGCGTACCGCTCCGGCAACGTGAGCCTCGCCAACTCCATCGGCACCGGCATCGCCGACGACAAGGTGATGTACCACTTCGTGCCGAAGATGATCAAGTACTACCTCGGCCAGGACCCGATCCTGCCGAACGTGCCGACCTACCTGGCGAGCGAGGAATCCGACCGCAAGTACATCGTCGAGAACCTCGACAAGCTGGTGGTGAAGGCGGCCAACGAATCCGGCGGCTACGGCATGCTGATGGGCCCGCGCTCGACGAAAGCCGAGCAGGACCAGTTCCGCGAGGCCGTGCTCAAGGACCCGCGCAACTACATCGCCCAGCCGATGATCTCGCTCTCGACGCATCCGACGCACGTGGGCGACGGCAGGTTCGAGGGCCGGCACGTCGACCTGCGGCCGTTCGTGCTCTACGGCGAGAAGCCGGTCATCGTCCCCGGCGGCCTCACGCGCGTCGCGCTGCGCAAAGGTTCGCTGGTGGTGAACTCGTCCCAAGGCGGCGGCAGCAAGGACACCTGGGTCCTGTACGGCGATGAGTGAGCCTGCTGGCACCGTCGCCGGGCATCGGGCGGGCGTTCCCGGCTGACGGGCGGGTCCAGGCTATGGGCATCATCCGCCTCCTGCTCGCCACCAGCGTCGCCGTGCAGCATTTCATGCCGGCGCTCGGCGTGGGTTTCTTGGTCGGAGGGGATGTGGCGGTGAAGCTGTTCTACATCATCTCCGGGTTCTACATGGCGCTGGTCCTGACAGAGAAATACACCGGGCCCGGTTCTTACCGGACCTTCCTCGGCAACCGGTTCCTCCGGCTTCTGCCGACATACTACCTGCTGCTGTTGTTGCCGGTGGCCGTGACCCTCGCCGCCAGGATCCTCACCGGACGTCCGCTGGCGTTCGGTGGTCTGAGCACCTGGTCGGCGCACGGCCATAACCTTGATCCGGTGGCCGCGGTGCTGCTGGCCGTCTCCAATCTGACCGTGATCGGGCAAGAGTTCTCATGGGCCGGCGCCGTCGAAGCGGCGACGGGGAACTGGGTCTGGACCGATGACTTCTTCGCCCCGGGCATGGTTCCCGGGTTCTTCTTCCTGGGCATCACGCCCAGTTGGACCTTGGGGGTCGAGTTGGAGTTCTACTGCCTGGCACCGATGCTGGTGGCCTTGCGGACATCGAGGTTGTTGTGGATCGGTGTCGCTTCGTTGCTGTGCCGGTTCATCTTGGCATGGTCGGTCCCCTCCTTGGAAACCCTTTGGCAGAGCCACTTTTTGCCGACGGAACTGATCTACTTCTTGGGCGGTATCCTCAGCTATCGTGCGTTCGCCGCGCAGCGGGCCTTGGGAAACCTGCCCGTCATGGCTGCCCGCGGCCGCTTTGTCCTACCGGGCCTCATCGGGTTCTTCGCGGCGTACCCGCTCCTCCCGGTCGGTCCGAGGGCCGTTTTGTCGGCGGTGGTGCTGTCGACCGCCTTGCCCTTCGTGTTCGCCCTGACGGCTGCCTCCAAAGCCGATCGCGCACTGGGAGAGCTTTCGTATCCGTTGTACCTGGTCCATTGGAACTTGGCCTACCTATGGTCGTACATGGCCCATAAAGGCTGGCTTCCGGGGTTCGACGATCGACGGCTGGCGACCGTGGCCTTCGTCGGGGTCTCGTTGCTCGCGTCGGTCGCCCTCGTCCATCTCGTCGAAGCTCCGGTGAACCGACTCCGCGAACGCCGTCGGCTGGCCGGTCTTGTCCCTTCCCCTGCCTGAAGCCCGGAACGATCCTGCCGAAACCCCCCACGATCCCCACGCCATGCTCTCCCGAGTCGTCAATTCCCTCTATTGGATGTCCCGTTACATCGAGCGCGCCGAGAACACCGCGCGCATCGTGGACACCACGCTCCAGCTGCTGCTCGACTCGCGTCATCTCGACGACGCGCAGCTCACCGCGCACTGGATGCCCATCATCCAGGCGACCGGCGACGAGAGCCTGTTCGCCCGGTTGTACCCGAAGGCCACCGGGCACGCGGTGACCGAGTTCCTGGTCTTCCATCCGGAGAACCCCAACTCGATCTTCACCTCGGTGGCGCAGGCCCGCGAGAACGCCCGCATGGTGCGCGACCAGATCACCTCCGAGATCTGGGAAGAGCTGAACCGCCTGTATCTCTTCCTCAACTCCGGCAAGGCCCGCGAGCTGTGGGACGACAGCCCGTTCGATTTCCTCCAGCAGGTCAAGGCCAGCTCGCTCCAGCTGGTCGGCATCGCCTACGCCACCGTCATCCACAACGAGGGCTGGCATTTCATGCAGGCCGGCAAGTTCCTGGAACGCGCCGACCAGACCACGCGCATCCTCGATGTCCGCCACGCCTCGCTCCCGGTGAAGGGCGCCCCCGCGACCATCAGCCAGACCGATGCCCTCGAATGGAGCGCCGTGCTCCGTTCCTGTTCCGCGTGGGATGCCTACAAGGACATCCACGGCGGCGACGTGAGCCCTGTGAAGGTCGCGGAGTTCCTGCTGCTCAGCGAGAACTTCCCCCGCTCGGTCCGCTTCTGCGTCGAGGAGCTGGACCACTCGTTGCGCAACATCTCGGGCGTGCCGGCGCGCCGCTTCAGCAACGACGCGGAGAAGCTCTCCGGCCGGCTGCTGGCCGAGCTCGAGTTCGGCACGGTCGACGAGGTGTTCGCCCACGGGCTGCACGATTACCTCGACCTGCTCCAGCTCAAGCTGGGCAACGTCGGCGCCGCGATGTTCAACGCCTACATCTTCCAGCCGTTCGTCAGCATGGAGGACGAGATCCTCGTCCAGCAGGAGTTCCAGCAGCAGCAGTGAGGTCGGTCGGCCGGCGGCCCGGGAACTCCACAAGGGCTCGCGCCTTCCGTTCCGTTCTTGGTACACGGATGACCGATGACCCTCCGTTCTCTCCTTCGTTGGCCGATGCTGCTGCTCTTGGCGGGCAGTCTGCGCGCGGAGAAACCCTTCCACGCCACCGAGGACATCTTCCCGCCAGAAGCGTGGCACAACCACGCCTCCTGCCTGGTCGAGACGCCGCAGGGTGACCTGTTCGTCACGTGGTTCCATGGATCCGGCGAACGCAAGGCGGACGACGTCCGCATCGAGGGCGCGCGTCTGCGACGCGGCGCGACGAAGTGGAGCGGGCGCTTCCCCGTCACCGACACGCCCGGGTACCCGGATTGCAACCCGTCGATCTTCGTGGACGCGCGCCGGCGGCTGTGGCTGTTCCATCCGACCATCCTCGCCCACACGTGGGAGAGCGCCCTGCTCAAATTCCACGTCAGCGCCGATTGGCAGGGCGAGGGCTCGCCGAGATGGGGGCGCGAAGGCGTCGTCCACGTCACCCCGGGGGCGGATTTCACCGCCGCGGTGACCGCGGCAGTCCCGCGGTTCGAGGCGGCGGTGGCGGCGTCCGATTGGGATGAGCGGACCCGGCGCGAAGTGGCGGAATTCCTCGACGCGATGCGCGGGCATTCGCGCGACGAGCTCTACTGCCGGCTCGGCTGGATGCCGCGGGCCCATCCGACGGTGATCGGCAAGCGCTGGCTCCTGCCGCTCTACCACGACGGGTTCTCGTTCTCGCTCGTCGCCATATCGGACGACGAAGGCGCCACCTGGAAGACCAGCGCGCCGCTCATCGGCGGCGGGAACATCCAACCGAGCATCGTGGTCCGGCGCGACGGCACGCTTGTCGCCTTCATGCGCGACAACGGCCCGCCGCCGAAGCGCGCGCTGGTCGCGGGATCGCGCGACCGCGGCGAGACGTGGTCGCCAGTCGTGGACAGCCTGGTGCCGAACCCCGGCTCGGGCGTCGAAGCCGTGGTGCTCCGCGACGGCACCTGGGCCTTCATCGGCAACGACACCGAGGACGGACGGCATTCGCTCGCCGTGCTGTTGAGCGATGACGAAGGCCGGACCTGGCCGGTGAAGCGTCACCTCGAGCTCGTCGAGCGGGGTGGCGGATCCTTCAGCTATCCGAGCCTGATCCAGGCGCGCGACGGTTCGTTGCACGCGACCTACAGCTGCTTCCTCAAAGCCGGCGGATCCGGTGAGCTGAAGACCATCCGCCACGCGCGTTTCAACGAGGCGTGGGTCCGGGCAAAGGTCCGTGAATAAGGGGCGTGGACGATGCGGGAATCGTCCGCTCCGCCGGTCTTGGTCCTCGTCCCGGTCTCGATGAAGCGACGCGCATCGCGACCGTCCCACGGTCACTCGGCTCTGGCCTGCCGGAGCCGGACGCGTTAAGCACCGGTCCATGTTCCTCCGCGTCCTGCTCCGTGTCGGCGTCCTGATCGGGCTCGTCCTTTCGGCCGAGGCCGCGGCCAAGCGACCGAACATCCTGTTCATCATGACGGACGACCACGCGGCCCACGCCATCAGCGCGTACGGCAGCACGGTCAACACGACGCCGAACATGGACCGCCTCGCCGCCCAGGGACTGCGCCTCGGCCGCTGCTACGCGGTGAACTCCATCTGCACGCCCAGCCGCGCCACCATCCTCACCGGCCAGTACAGCCACAAGAACGGCGTCCCCGTCTTCAACCACCTCGATCCGGCGTCGGTCACCGTCGCCCACCGGCTCCAGCAGGCCGGCTACTACACGGCGATGCTCGGCAAGTGGCACCTCGGCTCCGAGCCGCAAGGTTTCGACCACTGGAACATCCTGCCCGGCCAGGGCCGCTACAAAGATCCTGTCCTCTACGACCGCGACGGCCATCGCATCTACAAAGGCTACGCCACCGAGGTCATCACCGACCTCGCCATCGACCTGCTCAAGAACCGGCCGAAGGACAAGCCGTTCTTCCTGATGTGCCACCACAAGGCGCCGCACCGCGAGTGGACCCCGAACGACCGCTATCGCCGCGAGTTCGCCGGCCGCACGATCCCCGAGCCGGCGACCTTGCGCGACGACCACGTCGGCCGCGCCGATGCCTTGCGCGAGCAGCGCCAATCGGTCTTCCGCGACCTCACGCGATACGACCTGAAGCTCGTCCCGCCCGCCGGGCTCACCGACGCGGAGCGCCAGAGGTGGGTGGGAGAGGTGCCGGTCGAGGTCGAGATCGTCGTCGATGGCCGCAAGAAGGTCCTCCGCGGCGACGAACTCGACCGGTGGAAGTACCAACGCTACATGCAGGATTATCTCGCCTGCGTGCAGAGCGTGGACGACAGCGTCGGCCGGTTGACGGATTGGCTCGATGCCAACGGCCTGCGCGAGGACACGCTCGTCATCTACACCAGCGACCAAGGGTTCTTCCTCGGCGACCATGGTCTCTACGACAAGCGGTTCATGTACGAGCCGTCGTCGCGGATGCCGTTCCTCGCCCGCTGGCCCGGGCACATCAAGCCCGGCGCGGTCAGCGACGCGCTCGCGATCAACTGCGATTTCGCCCCGACGTTCCTCGATCTCGCCGGCGTCCCCGTGCCCGCCGGGATGCAGGGCCGGAGCCTGGCTCCGCTCTTCACCGGTGGGACTCCCGTGGGCTGGCGGGAGGAGATCTACTACCGCTACTACCACGACCCTGGGCACCACAACACCGCGGCGCACTACGGGATCCGCACCGGCACGCACAAGCTCATCCACTATTGGAAGCAGGACCAATGGGAGCTCTACGATCTCGTCGCCGATCCGGACGAGATGCGGAACATCTATTCCTCGCCGGCGGCGCAGCCCTTGGTCGCCGAGCTGAAGGCGAGGCTGAAACGGCTCCAGAGCGACGTCGGGGACACCGGGCAGTTCACCACCGGCCAGCTCCCGAAGGACGATGTGGACATCCGCGTGAAGCAGATGGACCGGAAGCATCCCGACTCGCAGCTCTGAGGCCGGCCCGCCCGCCGACCAAGGTCGATCGGACCCGAGGATTTTTGTTTTGGCGGAGCCGCTTCCGCGGGGCACCAATCTTCCTGCCATGTCCGCTGTGCCGCCCGCCGAGGCCGATCTGCTCACGCCGCTGAAGGATGTCTTCGGCTACGGGAGTTTCCGGCCGTTGCAGGAAGGCATCATGAGGGCGTCGCTCGAGGGCCGGGACGTCTTCGCGCTCCTGCCGACCGGTGGCGGCAAATCGCTGTGCTTCCAGCTCCCCGCGCTCGTGCGGCCCGGCCTCACCGTCGTCATCTCGCCGCTGATCGCGCTGATGAAGGACCAGGTCGACGCGCTCACGGCGAACGGCGTCGCGGCCACCTTCCTCAACTCGTCCCTCACCGACACCGAGCGCAGCACCCGCTGGCGCGGGCTCAACAACGGCAGCTATCGTCTGCTCTACCTCGCGCCGGAACGCCTGATGGTCGGCACGCTCGTGGACGACCTGCGCCGCTGGGGCGTCGCCTGCGTCGCGGTCGACGAGGCCCATTGCATCAGCGAATGGGGCCACGACTTCCGTCCCGAATATCGCCAGCTCCGCGAGCTGCGCGGCCGTCTGCCGGAGGGCGTGCCGTTCATGGCGCTCACCGCCACCGCCACCGGCCGCGTGCGGGAGGACATCATCGCCCAGCTCCAGTTGCAGGAACCGGCGGTCTTCGTCGCCAGCTTCAACCGGCCGAACCTCACCTACCGCGTCCTTCCCAAGGCCTCCGGCTACCGCCAGGTGCTTGATTTCCTCCGGGCGCGTCCGAAGGACGGCGGGATCATCTACTGCTCCAGCCGGGCCGGGACCGAATCGCTCGCGTCGAAGCTGGTCGAGGACGGCGTGAAGGCGGCGCCGTACCATGCGGGTCTCGATCCGGCGGCGCGGTCGCGGAACCAGGAGGCCTTCCTCCGCGACGAGGTCCGCGTCGTCTGCGCCACCATCGCGTTCGGCATGGGCATCAACAAACCGAACGTGCGGTTCGTCATCCACCACGACCT
>CANGMH010000001.1 GCA_947454005.1 Verrucomicrobiota bacterium | reverse complement strand
GAAGGGCTTTTTCATCGGCGACGACCTTCAGCGGCCGCGCGAGCGGTCTCGCAGCGCCTTGGCCCGAGGGTTGCCGGGTTCCAGCGCCAGCGCTCTGTCGATATGCGCCGCGGCCTCTTCCCGGGCGCCGGCGCGCGACAACTCCTCGGCCAGCAGCGCGTGCGCGTCGGCGTCGCCCGGGCTGCACCGGATCGCCGTGCGCAGGCTCGCGATGGCTCCGGCCGCGTCGCCGCCGCGCGACCGCGCGAGCCCGAGGTTGAAATGGGCCTGCGCGAAATCGGGCTTCAGGCCCACGGCCTTCGAGAAGATCCCGTCCGCGTCGGACCAGCGCGACTGGCACATCAGCGACAGGCCGAGCTGGACCAGGCCGTTCAACGAATCCGGACGGGCGGCGAGATGGTTGCGGAACGCGGTCTCCGCCTCGGCGCACCGGTTCTGCTGGAGGTGCAACCGACCCAGCACCAGCAGCCCTTCCGGATCGTCCGGGAACCGGGCGAGGAGCTCGGCCAAGGTGGTCGCGGCCTCGGTGAAACGGCGCTGGATCAGCTGCTGGTTCGCCCGCTCCACCGAACGGGCGCGGTCCTGCTTCAGGTCCTGCACCTCGCGCAGGAACGGATCCGGCCAATCGAAGGGACGCGGCATCGCGGCACCGCGCTTCGCCAGCGCCGCGCCGGCCGTGGCGTCCCCTGTCCGGGCGCGTGCCTGGCTGAGCAGGAGCACGGCCGGCCGCGCGGTGTAGGGGTTCGTCAGGCACGGCGCCAGGAGTTCGGCCGCCACGGCGGGCCGGTTCTCCGCGAGGTGGATGCGGGCCGATTCCATCCGCGCCGCAGGATGCCCCGGACGCGCGGCCAGGATCGGCGCGAGCCACTCCTTCGCCTCAGGGTGGCGTCCGCGCTCGACCAAGGCCTGCGCCAGCCGCAGCCGTGGCGCGTCGTTCGTCGGCGCGGCCAGGTCCGCCGCGCGGGCCAGATTGGTCAGCGCCGCTGCCGGCGAATCTTGCAGCTGGAGCAGGCCGAGCAGATGCGGCCATCGCGCCGAACCCGCGTCGAGAGCGGACGCCCGCGCGTAGCAGGCCTGCGCCTCGGCCGGGAATTCCCCGGCCTCGAACGCCTGCCCGAGCCTGCCCCACGCCGGACCGGACACCGGGGCCGCCACGACCTCGGCGCGCGCCTTCGCGATGACCTGGAGCAGCTCCGCGTTCGCCATGCCCGCCGGCATCGCCGGCGGCTCCGGCCGGGGCGGCGTGGACGGCCCACAACCGACCAGGACCGCCGCGAGCCCGATGGCGAAGATCCCGCGGCATGACCGCCTCGAGGTGGCGACGGTCCGCTCTGCCGATGGAAGCGGCGGCGATATCGGAGAATCGAACGTCATGGCGTCGCCCGCGTGCCGGTCCCCTTCCGCAACACCACCGATGAGTCGGCGGTGCCGCCGGCGAACCGCTCCTTTGTCCCGTCCGGCCACGATACCTCGACCGTCGCGTACCCGGGTTCCTTGCCGAGACCGATATGGAGCGCCGGCTCATGGCTGGACAGATAGCTGGTGGCCGGTTGCAGCAACGCCCAATGGCGGCGTTCTCCGGCGACCACGACGGCTTCCGCGCCGATGGCGTCGCGTCCGCCCGCGGCAGGATCGACCAGCCGCAGCTTCAACCAGTGGCCGCGCGCCGGGACGACGTTGCGGTGGACGCGCACGGGACCGCCCAGGTTGCCGGTCACCAGGTCCGGCGCGCCGTCGCCGTCGAGATCTCCCACCGCCAAGCTGCGTCCGACCAGGGCCTCGCCGCAGAACGCGGGGTTCGCGGCCGAGATGTCGCGGAAGCGCCCGGTGCCGTCGTTGGCGAAGAGCTGCGCCCGCTGCGCGTAGCGGCCCCACCACGGGTCGACGCCGGCGCCGACCGGCGTCTGGCCCGGGGTCGCGCGGCGGACGAGACCGTTGACCTGCGCGAGATCCGGCCAACCATCGGCATCGAGATCGGCGAAGACGGTGCCGAAGCCCGTGCCGCGCCATCCGGCGTCCTGCAGGCCGCTGCGCGCCACCGAATCGGAGAACAGTCCGCGTTGGTCCTGCCGGAAAAGCGAGTGGAACTCCTCGGTGAGATGGGTGACGAAGAGGTCGCCGAGCCCGTCGCCGTCGCAATCCGCGAAGGCCGTGCCCATGTTCGCCGCGGGACGCCCCATCGCGTTGAAGGCGAGCCCGCGCAGGGCCGCCTCTTCTCGGAATGTGCCGTCGCGTTGGTTGACGAAGAGCCGGTTCGCGCGGCCGTCGTCGGCGCAGAAGATGTCGGGCCAACCGTCGCCGTCGAGATCGGCGCACACCAATCCGAGCGCCACGCCGGGCGCGCGGGTGAGGCCGGACACCTCGGTGCGGTCCTCGAACTTCGGCGCCGCGCCGCGCCGGCCCGTCACGTTGCGCCAGATCCGCGTCGCCGTCGGCGCGAACGCCGCGGGCGCGCAGAAATCTTGGCGTCCCTGCGCGTCGTGGCAGACCTGCGTGGGGTCGTGGTCGACGTAGTTGCCCACGACGAGGTCGAGCCATCCGTCGCGGTCGAAGTCGATGAAGCTGGCCGGCGCCGCCCAGCGTGGGTCGTCGATGCCGGCTTCTGCGGCCATCTCCCGGAACTTGCCGCCCCCGAGGTTGTGCAGCAGGCGCACGGCGCCGTACTCGGTCACGACCAGATCGGGCAGGCCGTCGTTGTCGATGTCGCCGGCGATGGCTCCCATGCCGCGTCCCGCGAGGTCCGCGCCGGAACCGGCGGAGACGTCGCGGAACCTGCCGTCGGCATCCTGGTGGAAGAGCTGGTTGCGACCACCCGCGCCGCCGCGGCCGTCCTGGACGCAGTACACGTCGAGCCGGCCGTCCTGATCGAAATCGAGGAGCGCGATGCCCGAGCCCACCTGGTCGGGCATGTCGTAGTTGGTCCCGGTCCGATGCGTGAACCGGATGCCCGACGCCTCGGTGATGTCGGTGAACCACTGCGGACCCGGCGGCTTCGGCGCGGGACCGGCCGCGGCGTCCGGTCGGGACGGACGTCCGCAACCGCACGCCAGGCACACCGCGCCGAGCAGCGCGGACGCGGCGAGCAGGCCGCGCGCGAAGGACGATCGCGGGGTCCCGTAGGCGTCGTCGTAGGCCATGTGCCGGATCAGCCCCATCTCAATCCCGGACGTCGCAACGCCGCCATCGCCTCCTCCGGCGACATGCCTTGCCGGGCTTCGGCGGCGAGCTCGGCCCGACGGCGGCTCATGTGTTCCTGCTCCGCGGCGGTGGCCTGGTGGACCTTCGCGTAGGGCACCTCCTGGCCGGTGAGCAGCGCGATGTAGCCGTCCATCTTGAACGAGTTCGACGGGCTCAGCAGCGAGATGCCGGCGACGACGCTCGGTCCGTTCTCGCGGTAGAAATCCACGACCGGCTCCGCGCCGTGGAGCGCGACATGCTCGCGGCAATGGCGCCAGAACGGGGTGTCGAGGCGCTGGTTGAAACGGAAGTGGACGGCGAGGAAATCGCGGATGTCGTCCCACTGCTCGCCGTTGAAGCGGTTGAACAGCGCGACGAGCGTGGGCGGAGGATCGCACAGGCTGTCCGCGAGCGAATCGGCGAGCGTGCTCGTCTCGACGCAGATGACCTGGAGCGACGTGGCCTCGAGCGGCTCGACGAAGCCGGCGGAATTGCCGACGGCGACGACGTTGCCCACCCAGCTGCGGCGGTACCGGCCGGACCGGAACCTAACGACCCGGGTCTGCGCCGGATCGATCCTCGGGTTCTTGCGCGCGAACTCCTCCAGCGCCGCTTCGTCGGAGAGGAAGGCGGAGGAATAGACGTAGCCCCGGTTGACGCGCTTCTCGTGGTCGATCTGCCAGCACCATCCGGCGTCCATCGTCTCGGCGATGGTGTAGGGCTTGATGCGCTCGCCCTCGCCGCGCGCCCAGCCGCCGACGACCGCGCGGTCGCAGAACAAGGTGTCGGCGTAGCTGAGGAAGGGTTCGGCGAGCAGCCGCCCGAGCAGCTCCGAGCGGAACCCCGAGGCGTCGACGTACAGGTCCCCGACGATCCGCTCACCGGTGTCCGCCACGAGCGCGGCGACGCCCAGGGGCCCCGGCTCGGCCGAGACCGTGGCGTCGGTGATCTCCACGCCGGCCTCGCGGCATCGGTTCTCCAGCCATCCGACGAAGGTGACGTTCTCGAGATGGAACGCGTGGTTGTTGTGCAGGCGCGGGAAACCGTCCGGCCGGCGCGGGAAGACCTTGTCGTGCGCCATGAAGGCGGAGGCGTCGCCGAGCCACGGCTGTGCCGGGTCGTGGTAGAAGCCGTTGTTGCGGGAGAGCTCCGGCTGCCGCTTCTCGAACTCGTAGGCGAACGTGTAGTAGAAGTCGCGCTTCGCGCCCCAAGCGAAGCGGATGCCGAGCTTCCACGTCGGGTTCGCCTCGGCATAGAAGGCCTGCGGCTTGACCTTGAGATGCTCGAAGAAGTGGCGCGGGAAGACCGACGTGGTGCCTTCGCCGACCGCGATGATTCCGATGTCCGGGCTCCGGACGACGCGGATTGCCAGACGCGGCAGCCTCCGCTTCAGCGTGAGCGCGGCCATCAACCCGGCGCTCCCGGCTCCGAGGACGACGACGGTGGAGATCTTCATGCGCGGTGGAAGTCCACAGGTCCGCCGCGGATGGCGGGGGACCGGAGGGCTGTCCCGGGATATTACCGGGACAGCGAGGGGCGTCCATGAGTTCGCACGCGGACCGTCTGAGATATTTGCCGTCGGCCGAGCAACGGCGCCTGCCTGTGCTGACGGCGCTCCGCACTCCGCTCCTCGCGGGTTCTTCCGGCCGCACGCCCGTCGGGAGGTCGGCCTTGATCCCGGAGCTCGAGCCTCCTTGGGGTTCGTTAGCACGGTCCCGCCCGGCGGGATCAGCGATCCGAACGAGAGCACGCCGAAGTTTCCCGGCTCGGCGATGAACACCTTGTCGCTCAGCAGCGGCGTGCCTTCCGGGTCGATGACCGTGGATCCGTCGTCGGGCCGGTAGACCGTCCCGGCGTGGTTCACCAAGCCGTCCGGCACCGTGATGGCGTGGTCCCAGCTGTCCTCGTCGTCGACGGTGAAGATATGACATCGTCCGGCGGGGAGCGTGATGATCCGGCTTCCATCGATGCGGCGGGTGGCGATGTCGCGGGTCCCGGCAGCGGTGATGCAATTGTGAACGTGACGGGGCGACGCGGTGGAGCGGATCTTGGCAAGACTTCGACAAGATTTCTGGTAGATTTTTGAAAGACCTGTTCACTCCCACACGTTCCGTGCTTTGTGAAACCCTAGATCTCCTCCTCCGGTATCGCGGTCCGACGCGCGCGAACCGGTGCGCCGATGCGGAGTCCTTGGGTGGCAGCGTCCGTCCGCAACGGATCCGAGCGGATGACATCGACTGACCTGATCCCCATCTACCGATGACCACCCCGGCTTCCGAACGTCCGTTCCCGCAGGAGCAACGCGACATCGCGCCTCCACCCCAGATCGGCGATCTCATCGCGTGGCTCGACACGCGGATGGGCCTGCTGTTGTGCCGGATCGAGACCACGGGTTTCTGGCGCACCCTGACGTCGCCGTCGGTCGATCATGAGCTGCTCTCCGAGATGATGAAGCAGCTCCATCTCGAGCTCGTCTCCTATCAGGCCGATTCCATCCAAGGCGCCATCACCGCCATCGCGCATGCGTCCCGGTCCATGCCGGTGAAGACGGTGAAGATGATGCTGAGCACCCAAGCCGACAGGTTCGGCGTGATCGACTTGGCGTTGCGCGACTATGTCGCTCTGGGTGGCGACGATGCCTATGTCCGCGACGATCACCGGACGAGCCCGGCCGCTCACGCCGTGGCATCGCTATGGAAGACGGTCGCGGACCAGAAGGACCCGTTCGCGTTCCTCGGCGCCTTGTATCCGGTCGAGTGCCTGACACCCATCGTCGCCCAGCGCCTGAAGGCGGTGCTGCGGAAACACGGTTTCCCGGCCTCGGCCATGGAGTCGGTCGAGTTTTTGTCCGACCCGGAGAACGATCGCACCCTTTTGATGAGGCGGTTGATCGAGGACACCGTCTCCCGCAACCCCGGATCCGAGCGCTCCATCAGGGAAGGGCTCGACCGGCTGCTCGCCGTCTACCCCATCCCGGTATGGACGACCGCGTACGAACGCGCGGTGGCCAAGTGGGAACAGAAGACACTCCGGCGTTTGGCGGCGTGAAGGGGGTCGCCCCGATCGGGCGACATGATGTCCGGATGCCCCGGAGGTCGCATGTTCCGCGCACCGCGCTTGGCACCGGGCCCTGCCCGGGCTAAACACGCCGCGCTTTGGTCGCCAAGAAGACACCGATGTCCGCTGCTCCGGTCGTGTTGCCGTTGGATTCGCCGCAGCGCCGGCGGCTTCCGCCGCTCCTCCGGCGGGCATGGTACGGGCTGAACCAGGCGTTCCGCCGACGGATCGCCCATACCGGCGTCACCCCCGACCAGTTCACCGCCATGCGGACCCTGCTGGAAGGGGATCCCGAGGGCATGACGCAGCGCGACCTGACGCTCGCGATGTCGAGCGACCCCAACACGGTGGCCTCGCTGCTCGAGCGCATGGAGGAATCGGGATGGGTCGAACGGCGTCCGCACGAGCGCGACCGTCGCGCCTATCGCATCCGGCTCCTGGCCTCCGGGCGCGAACGCTACGAGGTCGTGCGCGATCTGGCGGTGTCGTTGCAGACCGACGCGCTCGGCGTGCTGCCCGTCGAGGAGCGCGAGCCGTTCTTGGCGCAATTGGAGCTGGTGGCCGCTTCATGCCGCAAGGCCGCGGAGGACGCCCCGCGCTCGAGGACCTGACGCGGTGCCGGCCGCGGTGCCGGCTGCTTTTGGCTTTGCTCTCCGCACATGCTTTCGCGGCTAATCCGCCGATGGAAGCGCCACCGATCCTGACCTCCGTAGAAGCGCCGCCCGTGCTGCCCCGGACCGGCCTTCCCGCATGGCGGTGGGCGGCGATGCTCGCGTTGCTGGCGGCCTATCCGTTGATCCTTGGTCTGCTCGCGGAGGTTTTAGGCCGCTTCGGGGTGAAGGAGACCTCCGGATCGACCACGCTGTTGCCGGACACGACGGGAGAGCTCTTGGTCACTTGCGGCGAGAACTTCGGGATCTTCGCCGTGCTGTTCGGCATCGCCTATGCGTTCGGGCGGCCTTCGGTGGACGACCTCCGGGCACGATGGCGGCGTCCGTGGACCACGCTCGGCCTCGGTGCCGCATGGTCCATCGGTCTGCGCGTGCTGGTCGCCGCGTTGGTGGCGTGCGTCGCCGTGGCGTTGCTCGTCTGGCAGAAGATCCACGGCGGCGAAGCGGCGTCTTTGGACGCCTTCCGGCCGAAGATCGAGAATCTCATCAGCCCGGCGGCGTTGCACGATCCCGTCTATCTGTTCACGACGCTCACGCTCGTCAGTTTCGTGGTCGCGGGGCTGCGCGAGGAGCTTTGGCGCGCCGGCATGATGGCGGCCTTCGACAAGCTGCTCCCGGCGCGGTGGCGGAATCGCTGGGGACAGGCGGCGTCCATCGTGTTCGCCGCGGTGGTCTTCGGGCTGGGCCATCTGCCCCAAGGGGCGGCCGGCGTGGTGCTCACGGGCGTGCTCGGGCTCGGGCTCGGATGGATCATGACCTTCCACCGCTCGCTCTGGGTCGCGGTCCTCGCGCACGGGTTCTTCGACGCCACTTCCTTTGCCGGCCTCTGGGCGCTCGAACGGTCGGGGTTGCTGAAGCAGTTGATCCCCGGCTGAACCGTCCGTGCCGCCCTACACGGTGAACACGTCGCCGTCCTTGGCGATGGTGAACGGGATGTCGCCGAGCTGCGACGCGATCATCCGGCGCGTGCCGGCGCGGTCGGCCCAGAACTCGCGGGCCAGGTGGACGAAGACGATCTTCTTGATCGCCCGCCCGCGAAGTTTGGCGAAGAGCGCCTCGGCGGCGACGTGCGACAACTCGCAGACGAGCAGGTCGAGCGGCTTCGTGAGCAGCGGATCCAGGTCACCCACGTCGCCGATGTCGGCCGAGTGGGCGATGCGCAGGCCCGGCGACTCGATCAGGAAGCTGAAGGCCTCGAAGCAGGTGGCGGGGTGCCTCGGTTGGAACGCGCGGCGCAACGACTCGAGGTGGGTCGTGTGGTACGGCGTCACCGTCACATCGCCTTCGCGGACCTTCACCGCCGGCGCGAGCGGGCCCCAGTAGATCGGGAACCCGATGAGCTCCTCCGGCAGCACGGTCGCCTCCAGCCAGGCCTTCAGCGCCTGGACGCCGCCGCCCGGCATGTGGACCGGCAAGGCGCGGTGCCGTCCTTCCAGCCACAGGCCCTGCACGAAGAGGGAGAACCCGCCCACATGGTCGCTGTGCATGTGGGAAAGGAAGACGCTGTCGATCGCGTGGTAGCTGAGACCGCTCGCCTTGTACGCGCCGCTCGCCCCGTCCCCGCAATCGATGAGCAGGTTGCCCGACCCGATCTGGTAGAGGAACGAGGAATGGCGCCGGTCGTGGCACGGCCAACCCTCTCCGACGCCGAGGCAGCGCAGGTTCACTTCGGGCCTCTGTTTTCCTCGGGCAGGCATGCGGGATGGCAGGGGAGTTTTGTGCCGGTTCGGTGACCGGGTGACAAGCCCGCGCTCCGGACGGTGATATGCCCGGACCGCGTCGATACGCGGCGCTCGCTCGCGGAGGGAGTTCGTGGCGTTCCGCGCGCGGCGGCACGATCGACGGAACAGGACCCCTCCGGCGCCGGATCAACCCGCGTCCGCGAAGCTCTCCGCCATCGCCACGGCCTTCAGCATCGCCTTGGACTTGTTCACCGTCTCCTGGAACTCGCCTTCCGGCGTCGAGTCGTTCACCCAGCCGCCGCCCACCTGCACGTAGGCCTTGCCGTCCTTCACCAGCGCGGTGCGGATGGTGATGCAGTGGTCCGCGTTGCCGTTGAAGCCGAAGTAGCCCACGCAGCCGCCGTACGGCCCGCGCGTCGTCCCCTCGAGCTGCGAGATGATCTGCATCGCGCGGATCTTCGGCGCGCCGCTCAGCGTGCCGGCGGGGAAGGTCGTGCGCATGAGGTCGAAGCTCGTGTTCTCCGCGCGCAGCGTTCCCTCGACCTGCGACACGATGTGCATCACGTGGCTGTAGCGCTCGATCACCATCAGGTCCTTCACCTGCACGCTGCCGTAGTCGCACACGCGGCCGATGTCGTTCCGCGCGAGATCGACGAGCATGACGTGCTCCGCGCGCTCCTTCGGGTCGGCGAGCAGGTCCTTGGCGTTCGCCTCGTCCTCCGCCTCGGTCTTGCCGCGGGGACGCGTGCCGGCGATGGGGCGGATCTCCACGTGGCGGTCCTCGCAGCGGACGTGCAGCTCGGGCGAGGCGCCGACGAGCGCGAAGCCGTCCAGCTCCAGCAGGAACATGTACGGCGACGGGTTGATGCTGCGCGCCGCGCGGTACAGGTCGAAGGGCGAGGCCTTCACCGCCGCGCTGAAGCGCTGCGAGCCGACGACCTGGATGATGTCGCCCGCGGTGATGTACTTCTGCGCCTCCGCCACGTTGGCGAAGAACTTCTCCTTCGTGGTGTTCGACACGAACGGCACGGGCGGCACCTCGCGCGGCAGCTCGACAGGGCGGTTCTCGACCGGTTGGCGGAGGAGCTCGACGATGCGGTCGATCTCTTCCACGGCGGCCTCGTAGGCGGCCTCGGGCTTCTGGCCGGGCTCGATGACGGCGTTGACCAGGACGGTGAGCGTCTGCGCCACGCGGTCGAAGACCAGCAGCTCGTCCGCGATGAGGAAGCAGAGCGTCGGGGTGCCGAGCTCGTCGCGCGCCGGACGCGGCACGACCGGCTCGACGTCGTGGATGAACTCGTACCCGAGGAACCCGACCGCGCCGCCGGTGAACCGGGGCAGCCCGGGGACGTCCACCGGCTTGAACCGCGAGAGGACCTGCTCGACCACCCGCAGGCCGTCCGCGACGCACTTGTCGCCGTCCGGACCTCCCTTGGGCCGCACGGTGTACCGGTCGACCACCTTGCCGCCTTCGGTGACCTCGACGTGGTCGCCGGTCTGCTTGATGACGGCTCGTGGGTTGCAGCCGACGAAGGAGTAGCGCCCGAGATGCTCGCCGCCCTCGACCGACTCGAAGAGGAACGATTCTCCCTGCCCGCGGAGCTTCCAGTACGCCGACAACGGCGTCTCGAAGTCGGCGAGCAGGCGGCGCGTGACGGGGATCAGGTTCCCCCGCGCGGCCAGTTCCAGGAACTCAGGCAGTGACGGTGCGTCCATAACAACAGGACCGGGACGCTAGCCAAGGGAGGGAGGCGGGGCTAGCGGGGAAACGAGCGACGACGTGCCCATACGAGGGCCGCAACGCCCAGCGCAGTCAGCGCAAACGGGGCGGGTTCAGGGACAAGGACCACCTCAGAGAACCGCAGGTAATCCAAGCGAAGAGATGAGCCGCCGGAGAACTGGCTGAAAGTGCCCGAAGCTCCAATCTTCAAGTCCACTACCAAGCCGGCCCAGGAACTGACGTCCACTCCCCAAGTTGGGTACCGGGTGCCCCCACCAACAAGAACAGGGTCTAAAGATGACCCGTCGATCCGAACGAGTGCCGTATCCGTCGCCGACCAAAGCAATGTCTTGGCGTCGGATGGAATCAACCCAACTTGTTCCAGACCCAGTTCATATTTTCCGCCAGATAGGCCACCGCCAGAATCAACCAGGACGCTAAACTTTCCATGTTCAGCCTGAACAACAGGATCAAAAGGTCCACGAGGCGGCCCATAAATATCAATGCACGGAGTGCCTAGGCAGGTACTGTTGTACCCCGGGTTCGGAGAATCTAGGGCGCCAGCGCCGGTATTCCTAATCCGTGGATACAGCGTCCATCCGGGGAAAAGCGAAGCTACCAATGCATCCCATGTGTAGATAGAAGATTGAGTTTTGGCCTGCTCGAAGTCGAGGTTCTGGAACTGCTGCGCCTTTGCCGCGACGGCCAGGCAAACGCCGACAAGGAGCGACAGTGACTTCATGCATGACCGCTACGCCCTCGTCGGGGCAACCGCAACGGTGGAATGCGGCGGACCGCGCCGCTGCGGAGGAAGGGCGAAGCTTTTGGAGTGCGGCAGTCCTCTGCCGCTTTGGTGTTTGGCGAGCTCGAACCCGCATCCTGCGTTCGTGGCAAAAGCGGCAGAGGACTGCCGCACTCCACGACGCTGATGCGACTTCGGTGGCGCCATCCATCATCCCGAACGGTCAAAACTCCGGATCCTCGGCGTCACCGTTCGGGACGGAAAAGAAAAACGGGCGCATCCTCGCGGATGCGCCCGTCTTGCGGAAAGGACGGCAGCTTATTGCTTGCTGAACTTCTCCTCGGCCGCGGCGAACGCGTGCTCGAGGGCCACGAGGTCTTCGCCCGGCTTGAGCGAATCCAGCACGGCCTGCTCGGCCTTGAGCTGGTCGGGCGAGTAGTTGGCGGCCTTGATGGACAAGCCGATGCGGCGGTCGGCGCGGTCGATCTTGATGACGCGCGCGGTGACGTCGTCGCCGACCTTGAGCACGTTCTTGATCTTGTCCACGCGGTCCTCGCTGACCTGCGAGATGTGCACGAGGCCGTCGATGTCGTGCGGGAGGCCGACGAACGCGCCGAAGCTGGCGAGCTTGGAGACCTTGCCGCTGACGACGTCGCCGACGCGGAAGAGCTGCTCGATCTGTTCCCACGGATCGACGGAGAGCTGGCGCATGCCGACGCTGATGCGCTGGTTGGCCTTGTCGACCTCCAGCACGACCGCCTCGACGATGTCGCCCTTCTTCACGACCTCGCTCGGATGGTTGATCTTGCGGGTCCAGCTCATGTCGGACACGTGGATCATGCCGTCCAGGCCTTCTTCCAGCTCGATGAAGGCACCGTAGCTGGTGAGGTTGCGGATGGCGCCCTTGACCTTGGTGCCGGGCGGGTACTTCTCGTGGGCGAGGTCCCACGGGTTGGTCTCGAGCTGGCGGATGCCGAGGGAGATCTTCTGCTCCTCGCGGTTGATGCCGAGCACGACCGCCTCGAGGTCCTGGCCGACCTTGAGGACGTCCGAGGGCTTGGCGATGCGCTTGGTCCAGCTGAGCTCCGTGACGTGCACGAGGCCTTCGACGCCGGGCTCGATCTCGACGAACGCGCCGTACGGCACGAGGTTGACGACCTTGCCCTTGACCTTGGTGCCGAGCGGGTACTTGGACTCGATGGCATCCCACGGGTTGGCTTCCTTCTGCTTGAGGCCGAGGGACACGCGCTCTTTCTCGCGGTTGATGTCGAGGACGACGACGTCGAGCTCCTGGCCGACGCGGAGCATCTCGCTCGGATGGCTGAGGCGGCCCCAGGACATGTCGGTGATGTGCAGCAGGCCGTCGAGGCCGTTGAGGTCGATGAACGCGCCGAAGTCGGTGAGGTTCTTGACCGTGCCCTTGCGGACGTCGCCGGGGACCATCTCGCTGAGGAGCGCGGAACGGCGGGCGTTGCGCTCGGCCTCGACGAGCTCGCGGCGGCTGAGCACCACGTTCTGGCGGTCCGGGTTGAGCTTGACGACGCGGAACTCGTAGGCGTTGCCCACGTAGGCGCCGAGGTTCTTCGGCGGGGTGACGTCGACCTGGCTGGACGGGCAGAACGCCTCGACGCCGATGTTGACGACGAGACCGCCCTTGACGACGCCCTTGACCTTGCCGGTGACGGTGCCGCCCTCGTTGCAGATGGTCTGGATGCGGTCCCAGTTCTGCTGGAACTCGGCCTTCTCCTTGGAGAGGTGGACGTTGCCGTCCTTGTCCTCGGCGCGCTCGATGAGCACGTCGACGACGTCGCCGATCTTCACCGCGGCGAAATCGACGAACTCGTTCGCCGAGACGACGCCCTCGGATTTGCCGCCGATGTCCACCAGGGCTTCTTTCTGGCGGATCTCGATGATGGTTCCCTTGACGATCTGGCCGGTCTGAAGCGAACGGTCGTACTGCTTCAGCATCTCGGCGAAGGACTGCGTGGTCGCTGCCATAACTATAGACGGATACGGACTACTTTGCGGACGGACCCGGAACGGGAGACTTTGGGGGCCGATGGAAAGCGCGGCCCGCGCGAAGGCTCCGATTGCCCAACTTCACCGCGTTGCGGTTCGGCAACGGAGGTTAAAGGTCAGGTTGTGCGTTTACGGTCTTTTCTCAGCCTAAATCGGGACCGCACACGCGGACCCAGGCGCGGGGACCGTAGGGAGGCCGAAAACGGCGGCAAGGTTTTTCTCGACAAAGGCCCGGCGCCATGGCGCGCCGGACGCCTCAGGCCGTCGCCGGCCCGAAGCCGAGCGCCTGCTTGATCCACGTCCACGCCGCGCGCAACCCGACGTCGCGGACCTCCCTCACACCGCATGCCGAGGCGAGCGCGGTCTCATGGCCCTGGTAGCGGGGCGGGAAGTTCAACAGGTCGGGCGCGCCGCCGTCCGCTTCGAGCCTCAGCAGCTCCGGATGCAGGATGCCGCGGCCGATCGCGTAGTCGCCGGCGGGAAGCGTCGCCGTCCGGGCCTGGAGCACGAGCAGGGGACGGTACCGCAGGACGAGCTCGCCCGCTGTGCCGCGGACGACCTTCCCGTACGTCCGGGAAGGAAGCGCCTTCCACTCGCGCGTCGTGAAGGCCCAGTTCTCGGCGGTGCCGGGCGTCGTGCGCAGGCGTCGGAGGGTCAGGAGGTCCCAGGCGAAGACATGGCCGAAGATGCCGAGCCGGAGCGCCCAGCCGGCGATCGGCAGGCAGGCGAGCACGATGATGCCGGCCCAGATCGCGCCGGCGTAGTCGCTGATCCAATGCATGCCGACGACGCTCGCCAGCAACGAGGCGCGGAAGGCCTTGAGCGCGGCGTCCACGGTGCTGAACGGGCTGACCAGGATCAGAACGTTGACCGAGTGCGAGACGACCCAGACGACGCCGTAGACCAACAAGGCGAGCGGAGCCATCAGCAGGTTGCCCAGCCAGGAGAAATCGAGCGCGGCGAGGTGCATCCCGGCATATCCGGCGCCGAGCGACGTGCCGTCGGGGTTCACCGCTTTGAAGACCTCCATCGCTATCGGCACGATGGCCCCGGTCGCGATCAGCCCGCTGGCCTTGTTCTCGAACAGCTCGAGCACGTCGAGCGGCTTCTTCAACGAGGTCGGCAGCATCGTGCCGGCGCCGTCCTTCACCATGCACAACCCGACGACCAGGAGCGCCGGGAGCCAGAACCACGGCTGCGCGTACCAAGACAGCTCCGCGCGCTCGGCCGCCGAGGACTTCATGTACTTGAACGCGCCGACCGCGCCGACCCCGAGCAGCGGCGAGATGGCGATGCCGGTGACCTCGGAGAGCGTCTGCGCCGCCTGGACCCCGGGCGAGACCGATGTCGAAGGCCGGGTCTTCGCCGCCGGCGCGGCCGCCGCCTCGGTGACGGACGGCCAGAGCAGCGCACCGACGAGCGACAGGACGAGCAGCGGACGGAAGAGCCGTTTCATAGCAGGCGGCAGGCTGGCCGCGCCTGCGACGCCGTGGAAGTGGAATCCTGCCCGGGACGGTCCAACGGCCGGTCCGCTTCCGCGCGAGTCCCCGCGGAGAGCCCGGCTATTCCTGCGGATACAGCAGCACGCGGTCGTGGACGATGAGGATGAGGTCGTTCTTCCCGTCGCCGGTCACATCGGCCACGGCGGATTCCCGCGGCTCGGCGGAATCGTTGCGGCGGTTGCGGAAGGTGCGCTCCTCGAACACCGGCCAACGGTTCGCCGGCACGAGCTGGTGCGGCGCCTCGAAGCCGACGAGATCGATGTACGCGCGGGCCGTCTCCAAGAAGACGAGGTCCTTGCGGCCGTCGCCGTTCAGGTCGCCGCTGGTCACGTCGTGCAGGAAGCCGTCCTTGATGGGCGTCTCGTAGCTGTCGAGCTCGGTGAACTCCCACACGTCGCCGGTGAGGCGCTTGGTGGCGACCGAGTTCGCCCCCGTGAATGCGATGGCGTTCGCGGCCTTGCTGCCGAGCGCGACCGGCACGACCGCCGAGAAATCGCTGACCGGCAAGGTCGAGCTCTTGCCGGCTTTCCACACGCCGCTGGGGTCGCGGGTGCAGACCGTCAGCGCCTTGCGGTCGGCGTCGAGCAGGAACAGCACCGGCGTCCTGCCGTCGCCGGACGGCAGGGCCGCGGCGCCGACGATGCGCGAGCTGCTGGACGCGCCGTTGATCTGGTCGCGGACGGTGAAGCTCCAGGTCGGCTTGTCCTTGCCCTCCGACGAGAGCACGACGGCGCGGAGGAAGTTCTTCTGCGCGAGCAGCAGCTCGGTCTTGCCGTCGCCATCCACGTCGGCCGTCGCGAGCCAGGGCGAATCCACCGTGCCGCCGGGCGGGTTCACGTCGGCCTCGGCGAAGAGCGCGCCGTCCTTCGGCTCCTTGAGCTGCACCATCACCTTGATCTTCTCGTACGGCGTCAGCACGACGAGGTCAGCGAGGCCGTCCTGGTCGGCGTCGTGGAAGGCGATGGCGGTCGGGTTGCCCTTGAACGAATCGGCGAGCTTCTGGACCACGTTCGTGCCGTCCGCGCTGCGGAGCACGAGCTCGCGCACGTTGACCGTCTCTTCTTTGCCGTCCTTGCCGGCGCGCTTGTCCTCGCGCTCGACGATGACCGCGAGCGACGGCTTGGCGCCGGGCCTCAACGGGCCGGCCGCGAGGGCGAGCGGACGACCGTTGAGCGGCACGACCCGCGGGAAGGGCACGCGTCCGTTCGCGTCGAGCGCGGCCACGCCGATCTGCTTCTCGTCGGCGCTGAGCAGGAACACCTCGGTCTTGCCGTCGCCGTCCCAGTCCGCGGCGACGATGTCGGTGACACCGGTGAACGTCGGGAAGGTCCGCGGCGCGGCGAGGGTGCCGTCGGGCTTCTGGAGATGCACGGCGAGCTGGCCGCCCTCGGGCTCGGCGACGAGCAGGTCGGCCCGGCCGTCGCCGTCGATGTCGGCCCAGACGAGCCCGCGCCGGGGCTTGTCGGTGCGCTGGAGCGGGAGGATGGAGAACTGCCCGTCGCGCAGCGTGCCCGCGAACTCCTCGGCGGGCTTGTGGGTGATGTTGGCGACGGCGGCGCGGCCGGACTTCGCGGCGATGGTGACGATCTCGGTCTTGCGGTCGCCGTCGAGGTCGTCGGCCCAGTAGCTGCGGATCGGGGCGAGCGGCATGTGGATCTCCGGCGCGAACTGGCCGGGTCCGGTCTGCAGGCGGAAGCGGAACGGGTTCGGGTTGTCCCAGTTCACCAGCAGGAGGTCCTCTTTCGAATCGCCGTCGAGGTCGAGCACCTGGAGCGCCTTCACGCTGCCGGCGTACGGCAGCTTCTCCGGTTCGCCGAGGGTGCCGTCGGGACGCGAGAGCAGGAGGTAGATGTGCTTCTCGGCGAGCAGAAGCAGGTCGGGCCTGCCGTCGGCGTTCACGTCGCCGCTGGTCAGGGCGTTGTAGTCCGAGAGGCCGTCGTCGAGGGACCACTTCTTCGGCGGGGCCCAGCCGTTGGTGCCGAGGTTGGCCTGGAGCACGAGCTCCTTGGGATCGCCGTAGTACGCGAGGTCGGGCCGGCCGTCGCCGTTGAGGTCGGCGACGACCATCGAGGTGATGCGTTTCTCGGAGGAGATGGATTCCACGCGGAACCGGGCCTCGGCCGGCAGCTCGTTGATGTCGCGACGGCCGACCTTGGCGGCGGTGGCCGGGGCGTTGGTCTTGCCGGAGCGGTTGTAGAGGAAGGTGACCTTGGAACGGCCGTTGTTGACCACGACGATGTCGTCCAGTCCGTCGCCGTCGATGTCCGCGACGTGGAGGAACCCGATGCCGAAATCGAGCGGGAAGACCTCGGGGCCGCCGAAACCGAAACGGTTGGTGGACGGATCGGCCCGGACGATTGAGAGCGCGGCGGAAGCGACCAGGACCGTCAGCAGTCGGCGAAGCATGGGCGGAGCTTGGCGGAACTTGCCGCAAGGGCAAGACGCCCGACGGCGGACGACGGCATCCGCCCACGTTCCGCCGCCCTTCCGCTACGCGCGTCTCGCGCGGGCGGCGGCGAGCTGGCGGCCGAGGTCGTCGAGCTTCGCGGCGGCGGTCTTAGCGAGGACCTTGGCGCGCGCCGCGATGTCGAGCCGGCCGGAGCCCTCCGTGCCGGCGTTGGCCCGGCTGTTCACGTAGCCCTCGATGGTCCGCTGGCACTCGGTCACCAGCGGCATCAGGTCCGCCGGCGTGTGGAGCCCGAGGATCACCAGCTGGTTGGCCTTGCGCCGGAGGACCTCCTGTTGCGCGGGGAACCCCCACGTCCGCACCACCTCGGAGAGGCCCAGCGTCTGCCGCGAAACCGGACCATTGGTCGATCCGCGGACATCGGCCGTCTCGGTCAGCACCAGCTGCAGCTCGGAGAGCACGCGGTCCCGGGGCCAGAGCAGCGACGGGTCGCGGCTCAGAACGTCGGCCGCGCCGACCGCCCACCACTTCTCGGCATCGAGCAAGGTCTGGAACCGGCCGTTGCTCGCGCGGAGGAACGCCGTCTGCCAGTTGAGATGGAACGGCAGCTGGTGGAGGAAATCCCGGGCCAGCGTCCGGCCTTCGTCGTCGCGGAGCAGCTCGAAGACCAGCAGCGTGGCGCTGGCCCGGTAGTAGGCGAACCGCCCCGGGTCCGCGAGCGCCGCCGGATCGGGCAGGCTCAGGTCGGAGAAGCTCGCCGGATCGCGGCCCGCCAATGTGGCGCGGACCGGGGCGAGCGGGTCGGGCCGGCGTTCGTTGCGGTTCAGCGTGGTCTGCGGCTCCAGCACCAGGTCGCGGCCGGACGCGGTCACGAGCAGGCTGTCGAGGCCTTCGGCGAGCCAGAGCGGCGGGCGCACGCAATCGGTCCGCCGCAGGTCGTGGTTGGCGAGATCGATCAGCACGACCTCGACGACCGCGCGGACCAGCCGCCGCCACTCGACCTGTTCCGGCACGTCGATCCGGTATTGCCAGCCTTCGCGGATCGGCGTGGGCACGATGGTGAGCTGGCCCTCGATGCGACGCGGGCGGCGCAGATGCAGATGGACGGTGCCTCCCGGACGTTCCACCGCGCCCAGTTGGAGATGGATCGCCTGGCGGATGCGGTCGCAGGCGATGGCCAAGGTGTCCGGCCGGAGCGAGACGACGTCGTTGTCGCCGACCGGCCGCAGCTCGCCGCCGGACGGCGGTTGGACGGTGTCACGGCCGTGGACGATGAACTGTCCGTTCCGGCTCTTGGCCGTCACCGGGACCTGGTTCTGCGCCTGCGCGGCGAGCAACCCGGCGGCCAGAGCAGTCCACAGCAGGGCCGACCGATGGAACCATCGCTTCGGGCTCCGACCCGCGTCCGGACTGGGCGGCCGGGAGGTCACGGCGGATCAGTCCTTCTTCGCGGACGGCTTTGCGGCGGGCTTGGGCGTCTCCGCTTTGGCCTCGGTCTTCGGGGCCGGGGAAGCCGCGGCCTCGGAATCCTTCTTCGCGCCGGCCTTGTAGCTCTCGCTGCGGTAGTCGGTGAGGTAGAAGCCGGCCCCCTTGAAGATGAAGCCGGCGCCGCCGCCGATGCCGCGGGCGACCTTGCCCTTGCCCCAGCGCTTCGCCGGGCAGAGGTCCTTCGGGCAGACCGTCAGCGCGGCGTCCTTCATGGACTGCACGAGCTCGAACTGGTGGCCGCATTTCCCGCAGGTGTAGTCGTAGGTTGGCATACGTGAACGTGACGGTAGTAACGGGGCGCCCGCTGGACCGTCAAGGTCCGCGAGGACCGGGATTCCGCGACCGAAGGCGGCCGGGCGCTCCGGATCACTTCGGCGATGCCACGCGATGCCACACGTCCGGAGCCGGGGTCCCGAGAACGGTGCGTCCGCCGCCCGGCCAGACGATGGTGGCGCGGACCGGCTTCGCGGCGCCGAGGCCGAAGTGCGCGGCCGCGGCGGATTGGCCGCGGAACCCGTCGCCTGCGACGATCCATCGGGTCTGGCGCCCGGCGGTGTCCTCGAGCTCGACGCGGGCGCCGAGCGGCGCGCGTCCTTCGCCGTCGAGCCGGAAGCCGATCCAATGGCCGGTCGCGGGAAGCGCGTTGCGGAAGACCAGCAGGCGTTGCCTGCGCTTCGGCCACCCCTCGGAGGTCGTGACGACCAGGTCCAGGCGGCCGTCGCCGTCGAGGTCGTCGGCGATCAGGTTGCGGCAGTCTTCCGGCACCGCGACGCCGAGCAGCCAGCCGACGTCGGGGAGGTCCGACGTCCCGGAGGCGAGGAGCAACGCGTTGTCCTGCCAACCGCCGTAGCTCGCGGCGTCCGCCTGTCGCCTGCCGCTGGCCGTGCGGAAATAGAGGTCGGCGGCCGGCGTGTTCGTCGGGCCGGCGGCGAAGATGTCGTGGCGCCAGAACTGTCTTTCGTGGTCGCGGGTGCTGGCGCGCGTCTCGTGGCCGTTGGCGACGGCGAGGTCGAGGTCGCGGTCGTTGTCGAGGTCCGCCCACGCGGCGCCCCAGGACCATCCCGTCCGGGCCATCGCCCGGGCGAGAGGCTCCGGTGCCGGGACCAGCCCTGACCCGCTGCCGAGATACAGACGGTTCCCGAAGGTCATCGGTCCGCGCATCGCCGCGTGGCGCGGCCATCCGTCGCGGGCGAGACCGAGCGCATCCATCCGCTCGGCGACCGGCGATCCCATGCCGAGCATCAACAGGTCGGGACGTCCGTCGCCGTCGAGGTCGTTGATGACATGCGCCATGCCGAACGAATGCCGGGCTTGGCCGAGACGGTCGGTGACATCTGTGAACTTCCCGTGCCCGTCGTTGAGGAAGACATCGAGCCCGGCGAAATCGCCCACCGTCACGAGGTCCTGGTCGCCGTCGCCGTCGAGGTCGATGAACGACGCGCTGTAAGCCCGGCGGGCCCGTTTCCCGGCGAGACCCGAGGCCGCGGTCGCATCGGTGAACCGGCCGTGTCCGTCGTTCAGGAGCAGATAGGCGGGGAACCCGTCGGCCGCGTCGAAGTACGGCGTGGGCATCTGGCCGCCCTGGTAGGGCAGCTTGTACTGCGCGAGCCAGACGTCGAGGTCGCCGTCGCCGTCCACGTCCCCGACGGCGAGGACCTGCGGATGCTTGATCGCCGACGGGGCGGTCCAGCCCGGGCGCATCGGGCCTTGGGATGCGCCGGAGGCCGGGCCCGGGGACCAGCCCAGGCCGCGGGCGCCGGCGACGACCAGATCCGCGCGACCGTCCCCGTCGACGTCGGCGAGCGCGGCGGCGACGATGCGTTCGGGCGCGAGGCCCGGGATGGTGCCGGGTTCGAACCGACGCGGT
The DNA here is from genome assembly GCA_947454005.1 of Verrucomicrobiota bacterium. Classification (GTDB taxonomy): domain Bacteria; phylum Verrucomicrobiota; class Verrucomicrobiia; order Limisphaerales; family UBA9464; genus CAIVQB01. The sequence goes on along the minus strand of CANGMH010000001.1, from coordinate 40,878 downwards.
GCCGCGGTGCCGCCGTCGGGATCCGGGCGGTTCCACCACATGCGACCGGCGCCGACGAGGAGCAGCTCGGAAAGGCCGTCGCCGTCGAGGTCCGCGGCGATCAACGGATCGGAGAACTCCACGAAGCCGTTCGATGTCGACGTGTCGAGCCAGGGCGTGAATCCCGGCGGACCCGACCGGGCCAACACCTCCACGTCGCGGACGACGATCCTTGCCGCGCGCGGCGCGATCCCGGGCGCGGCGACGGACCATTCCACGTCGAGCGTGGCCCTGACCATCTCGCGCCCGCTCCGCGCGTCGTCGTCGAGCCGGCCGGTGGCTTGGACGACCGACCGGGCCGGCTGGTCCGCGGTCGCCGGCGTGTGGCGCGTCATGTGCCAGGAGGTGCGGCGGAGGGACCAGCCTTCGGAGGTCCAACGGGAGATCAGCGCGCGCCAGCCGGCGGGATCAAGACGCGTCGAAGGGGTGCCGGTCCCGCGCCAACGATGGATGCCGTGCGCGAGGTCGGGCGTCGGAGCGGTGCCCGGGATCGACAAGGCCTCGAACGGGAACGCCGCCAGGACCGGCCACGGATCGGCGGCGCCGTTCAGGGCATCCCACAGGTGCACGAACTCGTCCTCGTGGCGTTCGGCGTCGAGCTCCGGGGCCCAAGCGGTCTGGTCGGCCGCTTGTTCACGGGCCTCGAGCGCGAGATAGGCCTTGGCCTGCTCCTCGGCGGCCGCGCTCGCGGGAGAGGCGGGTTTCTGGCGGAACGGCGTCGCGCGACGGAAGAAGAGCGCGGCGGCCGCAACCGCGGCGAGCAGGGCGAGCAAAGTCCAGAGGCGGGTCTTCGGCGTCATCATCGGGCGATCGGTGGACGCCGTCATGGGTGCCCGGATCGGGGCGCGGCGTCGAGCGGCGACGGGAGCGGCCGGATCGGTAGGAAGCCGTCGACGCGGAGCCGTTGCTTGCAGGAGCAACCGCCCGGGCGCAAAGATGCGTCGTCGCCCGAGATCCACTTCCTATGAGCACTTCCCTGTCCTGCCCGCCCCGTCGGCATCCGGGCTTCACCCTCATCGAGCTGCTGGTGGTGATCGCCATCATCGCCATCCTCGCGGGCATGTTGTTGCCGGCGTTGTCGCGGGCGAAGGCGAAGGCGAACTCGGTGAAGTGCATCAGCAACCAGAAGCAGATCGGCCTGGCCTTCAAGATGTACGCCGACGACAACCGCGACTTCTTCCCCGTCCATCCCGGGTGGGGTGATGTCGGCGGGAAATTTTGGACCAATGCCAACGTCGCCGGGAGCGCGGCCGATTACGGCGGCAGGACCGCGGAGACGAACCGCCCGCTCAACCGGTACGCCGGCGCGACCGAGGTCTTCCGCTGCCCGGCCGACGCGGGCGATTCGCTGAACCCGCAGGTGAAGACCTGCTTCACCGGCTGGGGCAACAGCTACCTGGTCGAGTGGGCGGTCGATGCGTTCCGCGTGAAGCGCGTGACGGGCGATTCCAAGGCCAAGGGCACGCCGCAAGGCACGTCCATGCGGGAATCGGAGATCGCGTTGAGCCCGGCGAACAAGGTGCTGATGGGCGATTGGCCGTGGCACGCGAACCGCGACACGAAGGCCAAGCAGACCGTCTGGCACAACTACAAGGGGAAGCGCTTCGAGAACATGCTCTTCGGCGACGCCCACGTGGAGAACTTCAAGTTCCCGGCGCAGATGGACCAGTGGATCAGCATCGCCCCGGACCCGGCTTTCCAATGGTGGTGAGCCGCTCCGGCGATCCGCTCCGCCCTCCCTCCGTCACCGCGTCGTCCAAAATGTGGGTCGCGTGATGCGGAAGGCCCCGGACCGGGTCCCGGGCCGCTTCACTCCCACTCGATCGTCCCGGGCGGCTTGCTCGTGAGGTCGAGCACCACGCGGTTCAGGCCGCGGACCTCGTTGGTGATGCGCAGCGAGATCTTCTCCAGCAGGTCGTAGGGTACGCGGACCCAGTCGGCGGTCATGCCGTCCTGCGATTCGACGGCGCGGATGGCGATGGTCCAGTCGTAGGTGCGCTCGTCGCCCTGCACGCCCACGCTGCGCACGGGCAACAGCACGGCGAAGGTCTGCCAGGTCTTGTAGTAGAGGTCGGCGGCCTTCATCTCCTCGACGACGATGGCGTCGGCGCGGCGGAGGATGCGAAGCTTGTCCTCGGTGATGTCGCCGAGGCACCGCACGGCGAGGCCGGGGCCGGGGAAGGGCTGGCGGAGGACGATCTCCTTGGGCAGGCCGAGCTCGAGGCCGAGCTGCCGGACCTCGTCCTTGAAGAGGCACTTCAGCGGCTCGACGAGGGCGAACTTCATGTCCTTCGGCAGGCCGCCGACGTTGTGGTGGCTCTTGATCATCGCGGCCGGGTTGCCGCCGATGGGGACCGACTCGATCACGTCGGGATAGAGCGTGCCCTGCGCGAGGAACTTCGCCTTGCCCGCCTTCTTGGTCGCGGCCTGGAAGACGTCGATGAACGCCTTGCCGATGATCTTGCGCTTCTTCTCGGGATCGGTGACGCCCTTGAGCTTGCGGAGGAAGAGCTCCGTGGCGTCCTCGTACTGGAGCTTGATCTTGAAGTTCCGTCCGAAGACCTCCTGCACGACCTCGGCCTCGCGGGCGCGGAGCAGGCCGTTGTTCACGAAGATGCAGGTGAGCTGGTCGCCGATCGCCCGGTGCAGCAACGCCGCCGCCACGCTGGAATCGACGCCGCCGCTGAGACCGAGGATCACCTTCTCCTTGCCGACCTGTTTGCGGATGGCATCCACCGCCTCGTCGAGGTAGCTGCGCATGGTCCAGCTCTTGCCGCAGCCGCAGATGCCGTGGATGAAGTTGGCGAGGATGTCCTTGCCGCGCGGCGTGTGGACCACCTCGGGATGGAACTGGATGCCGAAGAGCCGGCGCTTGCGGTCCTCTATGGCGGCGTACTCCGAGTTGTCGGTCGTGGCGACGGTGCGGAAGCCGGTCGGCATCTTGGTCAGCTTGTCGCCGTGGCTGTTCCAGACCTGGAGCGACTTGGGCAGCTTCTTGAAGAGCTCGCACGAGCCGTCGCGTACCGACAAAGCGGCCTTGCCGTACTCGCGATGCTGGCCCTTCTCGACCTTGCCGCCGAGGAAATGGGCGAGCACCTGCACGCCGTAGCAGATCCCGAGCACGGGCACGCCGAGGCCGAAGATCGCCTTGTCCGGCAGCGGCGCGTCCTTGGCGTACACGCTGCTCGGGCCGCCGGAGAGGATGATGCCCTTGGGGTTGAGCTTGGCGATCTCCGCGGCCGGCGTGTCGTAGCGCAGGATGGTCGAGTACACGGACGCCTCGCGCACGCGGCGTGCGATGACCTGGGTGTACTGGCTGCCGAAATCGAGGAGGACGATCTGTTCGTTCATGGCGGGACTTCCAAAGCACAGGTTATCGGGCGGACGGGCCGGCGCTGGCGAGCGATTTTTCGGTGTGCACCGCGGGTCGGGGCCGGCCGATCCGGGCTTCCCGCCGAGCCGTCGCCGACCCACCCTCGGCGCCGATGCCGATGCGTTCCATGATCCGGAACTTCCTGTCCTCCGGACGGGCGTGGCCTCTGTTGGTGCTGGTGGCGGTGGCGTCCTTCCAGTGGTGGGCGTTGCCGTCGTCCACGCCGCAGGGCAAGGACACCAACCTGTACATCGAAGGCGCCCGTTCGCTGGCGGAAGGGGCTGGCTACCGGCACGTCAAGGCGATGCTCGATCCCGTATGGGCAGGTTGGACGGGCGATATCGGCGCAGCAGTCGGTGCGGTGGTCGCGCTGATGTGCGGGCTCGGGGTGGCGGACGAGCGGACCCGGCTGTCCGGAGATGGGATGACGGAACGCCGACGGGTCGCTCCGACAGGCCGGCGGAAAACAATTGGGCCGCCCCGCCCCGGTGACGCATCTTCCGCGCATGTCGCTGATCGAGGTGCAGGGCCTCACCAAATCGTTCCGCACGGCGAAGAAGGAGCCGGGCCTGAAGGGCGCCTTCAAAGGGCTCTTCGCGCGCGAGCACACGACCGTCTTCGCGGTGAAGGACGTGTCGTTCCGCGTCGAGGAGGGCGAGTTCGTGGGCTTCCTCGGGCCCAACGGCGCGGGCAAGACCACCACGCTGAAGATGCTCAGCGGGCTGCTGCATCCGACCTCCGGCACCGCGAGCGTGCTCGGCCACACGCCATGGGAGCGGCAGGACGGCTACCGCCGGCAGTTCGCGCTGCTGCTCGGCCAGAAGAACCAGCTCTGGTGGGACCTTCCCGCGCGCGAATCCCTCGAGCTGAACGCCCGCATCTACGGCCTCGGGAAGGCGGAATCCGAGCGCACCATCGCCGAGCTCGCGGAGCTGCTCTCGGTGAAGGACAAGCTCGCCACCGCGGTGCGCGAGCTGTCGCTGGGCGAGCGGATGAAGTGCGAGCTCATCGCCTCGCTGCTCCACCAGCCCAAGGTCCTCTTCCTCGACGAACCCACCATCGGCCTCGACGTCGTGTCGTCGAAGGTGGTCCGCGAGTTCCTCCGCAAGCACAACCGCGACCGCAAGACCACCATCCTGCTCACGAGCCACTACATGGCGGACATCCAGGAGCTGTGCGAGCGGGTGGTCATCATCGACAAGGGCACGATCTTCTTCGACGGCCGGCTCGAAGAGGTGCTCGACCGCTTCGCCGACCACAAGCTGGTCACCATCCGCTTCGACCACGCCGACAAGCGCGACACCTGCGACCCCGCCCGCTTCGGCGAGGTGGTCGAGCGCGGAGAGGACGGCCTCAAGCTGAAGGTGAAGCGCGACCGCGTGATCCCGGTGGTGAAGGCCCTGCTCGACGAGCTGCCGGTGAAGGATTTCAGCGTCGAGGAGGTGCCGATCGAGGACATCATCCGGCAGGTCTTCCAGCGCGACGTCCCGGCCGCGACGGTGCCGGGACCGCGGCCCTGAACCGCGGCGCGGCACGCCGAGATTTGTTGGTGCAAATGTCCGGGGGCTTGGGGAGGTTGCGCCGATGCTCCCCCTTGCCCGACGGCTCCGCCGCGACGGCTTCACGCTGATCGAGCTGCTGGTCGTCATCGCCATCATCGCCATCCTGGCGGGATTGCTGTTGCCGGCGCTGTCCGGGGCGAAAGGCCAGGCCCAGCGGATCAAGTGCCTGGACAACCAGAAGCAGATCGGGCTCACCTGGTTGCTCTACGCCACCGATTCGCGGGACGGCCTGGTGGCCAACGGCGAGCTCCCTTCGGCGGGCGGCAACGGCCAGAAGCTGTGGGTGCTCGGCGGCTACCACAACTTCGTCAACGCCTTCACCAACGTCTCCTACCTCGTCGACGCGCGCCACGCGGCGTTCGCCCCCTATCTCAGGTCCCAGGAGACCTACAAGTGCCCGTCGGACCGCACGACCTACATCGTCAGCAAAGGGCGACCGGTCCCGCAGGTCCGGAGCTACTCTATGAACCTGTACCTCGGGCCGAACAGCGAGATGACCGAACGCCTCTCGTCGCGCTACCGGCCGTTCCGCAGGTCCTCGGACATCGCCTCGCCGACGGAGACCTTCCTCACCCAGGACCTCACGCCGCAGAGCCTGTGCACGCCGGCCTTCGTGGTCCTGATGCCCGGCAACGCGGGCGACCAGTTCTTCCATCTGCCGGCCACGCACCACAACCGCGGCGGCGTGGTCTCGTTCGCCGACGGCCACGCGGAGGCGCACCGCTGGTCCGACGCGAAGACCTTCCGCAACGCCACGCTGGGCCAGCGCATCGACCACAACCTGCCTGCGCCGAAGAGCCGCGACCTCAAGTGGATCCAAGAGCGGACGACGGTGCTGAAATAGTCGCGGGCCGGGCGGGCCCCCGCCGCTACAAAATCCCGAACGCCTCGTCGGCCAAGCGGTCGATATCTCGCGGGTCGGCGGAGACCGACACCTTGGCCAGTTCGCGCTTCAGGTCGACCGGGATCGTCGACGCCGCGGGAAGACGGAGCTTCCGCAGGACCAAGGCTTGGTAACGGACGGCTCCACCGCGCATCTGGACCGAGAATGCGCGGATCTGGTCGAACACCGCGCGGCTCCGGAGCAGGGCTTGCAAGACTCTTAGGTCCCAGCCCTCCGAAGTGATCCAATAGACGTTGTGGTGGGGATAGTATCGACCGATGTCCAACCCGACCACCCCGCCGGCTTGGATGTCCGGGATGACCAGTTTCGCCTTCGGCGTGAGCGACATCGTCACCCGGTCGATGGTGCGGAACCATCCTTCGGTCCTCTTCTTGGCGACGTAGCGTTTAGTCAGGATCCCCTTATGGCGCTCAAAATATGCTGCCAGACCTGGGAAGGCCGCCAAATCGCGGAGGCTCCCGTCGTCGGCGGAGTCGTAAGGATTGACTAGGTAGTGCCCGGACCAAGCCAACCCCGCCGGGTCGACGTCTGCTGCCATGAGCAACGGGAGCTGGCACTCAAGTTCTATGGAGTCGTCTAGGCCATCCCGGACGAAGATGTCGTCCGCTCCGGTCGCCACACCGATCCCAACTTTGGTCGAAGGCGCTGAATCTTCGAGAAGAGGGTGGCGTTCTGCGAGAGCGGCCAACAGGTCGAATCGTGACCGTTCGGTCGTCACCCATGGCGCGCCGTCCGGGTACCACGACCCGAAGATCGCTACCCGGGATGGCTCCTCTGTCGTGTCGCCGCCGCCGATGGCGGCCAAGGTGGGCGCGTCCAATCGGGTCAACGTGGCCGCGCGCGTCGGCTTTTCGCGGTCTCGGTCGATCACGGTGATGCATGGATACGCCGACACATCCGTGGCGAAAGGCTGGGTGTGCTCCAGGTTGAGGTAGTACCGGACGTGGAACTGTTCCGCGATCAACCTCCTGAGGCCCCGTCCGTAGAGATTCTTCGCGAAGCGGTTCGCGCAGATGAATGCCAGGCAACCGTGCGGCGCAAGCAGCCGGAGCCCGTTCTCGATGAACGCGACATAAAGGTCGGCGCGATCGGTGCATGTAGGATAAAGCTCCCGATAGCGACGAAGCACCTTCGGCGGCAGCTCTTCGATGCGAACATACGGTGGGTTCCCTACCACGAAATCGAAGGTGTCGGGCCATGTGGTGAGAAGGAAATCGGCATGGCGCACCCAGTGGTCGGCCAACCACAGCGCTCTCGCTGGCGGGCATCCCTCGGCGATGAGGAGGCCCGAGGTCTGCTCGCGGGCGAGATCGACGAAGCCGCGGTTGAGGTCGCATGCGGTCAAGGCGTCGACCAACCTCTCGTCGTCCCAGTCCACTGAACCCCGCTGCGCCCGTTCCGAGCCGACCAATCGGCGGACGATCTCCGCGAGGAACGCTCCGTCTCCGCAGCTCGGTTCCAGCAGACGGCGGTCCGCGAGCCGGCCGTTCCGCTCCGAATATCCTGCCAAGTCGAGGATGAGCGCCGCTACTTCAGGCTTGGTGAAGACCGCTCCGACCGGCTGGTGGGGTTCCCGGCCTTCCCAGACGTCCAGCCACGTGGTCTCGAAGAGTTGCAGTTCCATCACAAGATGTCCTCAGCGGCAACCGATGAGGTGTCCATGGAAGGATCTCAGGAAGCCGTAGAAGCCGAGATCGTGGTCGGCTCCGGGGTCGACGGGGCCGGCTCCGCGCGGTGACATCACCAACGCGGTCCGGGTGTACTTTTGCTCCAGGACCAAGCGTTCGCAGAGGATGGCATACCTTTGCGCATAGGACGTGCCCTCGAAGACCGGGAACGGCGGGAACACGCTTTTCTTCAACGCCACCGGACGGGTGGATCTCTCGGTTTGCTCCAAAAAGAAGAAATATCCGAGCCACGGGGTAGCCTTTCCGAGTCGTCCTTCCCGGAACGCGACCCAGAAGTCGGTCGAATTGCCGATGGCCTCTTCGCTGCGGTTGTTGAAGTTGTTGCCGAAGCTTCCCACCTGTGACTTGAGTTCGACTGCCGCGCAAAGACGGCCGTTCCGGATCACCACCAAGTCCCAGCGTTTCTGGGAGCGGAAAAAACCAGGGAGATCGATTCCGGCTCGCGTCCTGATCTCGTCCTCGGAGTATCCCGCGGCTTGTGCCACCTCGACGATGAGAGCCAAGACGCCGTCGAGGTGCTTGCCTCCGGTGACCTCGCCTCGGGTTCCCTTGTCCACGGACCTGCGTTTGCGCTGGGAATCTGATTGCCCCAGACGCCCGGCCCAGTAGGAAACCACCGCAGCATGAAGCCGCTTCGCGACTTGAGCCTCGGTCCAAGGAAACGTGCCCGGGGAGTTCATTGACGCGTTCATCTCAGGCGGAGCCGCAGGGTGTCAAAGTTGACTTACTCGATCTCGTCCGACGGCGCCCCCGTTCAAGGGATGTCCTTCTGCAACCACGCCTTCGTGCCGGTCTGCACCCGGCGCTTGTTCAGCATGTAGGTGTGCTGCTTGCGTTCCTCGGCGATGAACGCGAGCTCGCGCTGGAGCTTGAGGAAGCTGCCGTGCCGCTCGGTCGTCACCGTGCCCGCGGCCACCGCCGCCTTCACCGCGCAACCCGGCTCGTTCTCGTGCTTGCAGTCGCGGAAGCGGCATCCGGCCGCGATGGCCACGAGGTCGGGGAAGGCCACGTCCAGCCCTTCGCCGGCGACCCACATGTGGAACTCGCGCATCCCCGGCGTGTCGATCACCAGACCGCCGCCCGGCAACGGGATCAGCTCGCGCCACGTCGTGGAGTGGCGGCCCTTCGAATCGCTCGCCCGGACCTCGATGGTCGGCTGCGTCGCCTCGCCGTTGAGCCGGTTGATGAGGCTCGATTTGCCCACGCCCGAGGTGCCGATGAAGGCGACGGTCTCGCCCGCCCGGATGAACTCGCGCAATTGGCCGATGCCTTTCCGCGTCCGCGCGCTGACGGTGATGACCGCGGCGTCGCCCGCCGCGGCCCGCGTCTCCGAGACCCGCGCCGCGAGGTCGTCGCAGAGGTCCGCCTTGTTCAGGATGACGACGGGCCGCGCGCCGCCTTCGTGGACCATCACGAGGAACCGCTCCAGGCGCCGCAGGTTGAAGGTGGGGTCCAGGGCCTGGACGATGAACGCGGTGTCGAGGTTGGTGGCGAGCACCTGCTCGACGATCTCGCGGCCGGTCACCTTGCGCGTGAGCGTGGTGCGGCGGGGCAGGACCGCGTGGATGATGGCCTTCTTCTCGCCCGGTTGGCGTTCGATGGCCACCCAGTCGCCGACCTTCGGCAACGCGCTGTCGGAACGGCGGCGGTGATGGAGCTTCCCGGAGATCACCGCGATGACGTCCCCTTCGGCGCCGACGACGGTGTAGAAGTGCTTGTCCTCGGTGGCGACGCGCGCGGGGACGACGCCCGGCACGCGGACGGCCGCGAAGGCGTCCGCGAAGAAAGGGCTCCAACCGAGCGTGGCGAGGTCGATGGTCATCATCCGTCCGGCAAACAGGCGGTGGATTCATCCAGTTCCACGCGCCGGAGTCGATGCCGGAGACGGACGCGGGATCCGCGCGTCCAAGCTCCTGCCGATCACCGGTGTGGTCATCCGCGCCCGGCTGTGGTCCACAATCCGCCCGTGCTCGCTGAACTCACCGCCCATGTCCGCGCCGGCCAGGCCCTGGCCGATGCCCAGGTCGCCGCCGCCGTCGTCGCGCTCACCGACGACGCGGTCGGTGCGGAGCCGAAGGCGGACTTCCTCGCCGCGCTCGCGACCAAGGGCGAGACGCCCGCCGAGATCGCCGCCTTCGCCCGCGAGCTGCGCGATCGCGCCACGCCGGTGCCGTTCGACGCGGCGACGCGCGGCCGCGAGATCCTCGACGTGTGCGGCACGGGCGGCGACCGGTTGGACACCTTCAACATCTCGACCACGGTCGCGCTCGTCTGCGCCGCCGCGGGCGTGACCGTGGCGAAGCACGGCAACCGCGCGATCACCTCGCGGTCCGGCAGCGCCGACGTGCTGGCGGCGCTCGGCATCCCCATCGAGCTGTCGCCCGGACAGGCGGCGGCGGCGATGCGCGACCACGGCTTCGCGTTCCTGCTCGCGCCGCGGTACCATCCCGCGTTCAAGGCGATCGCGCCGGCCCGCGCGCTTTGCGCCGGACGCGGGCAACGGACGCTCTTCAATTTCCTCGGACCGCTGATGAACCCCGCCCGGCCCACGGCGCAGCTGGTCGGCACCTCGCGGCCGGAGCTGGTCGAGCCGATGGCGCTGACGCTCCGGGCGCTCGGGCTCCGGCGCGCGATGGTCGTCAGCGGAGAGGTGCCCGGGCCGCGGTTCCTCGACGAGCTCTCCACGCTCGGGCCGAACACGGTCGCGGAGTTCTACCATGACCGCGGGCACAGCTGCTCGGTCTGGTCCGCCTCGGACCTGCCGCTGCGTCCGGCGACCTTGGCCGATCTGGCCGGCGGCGACGCGGCGGAGAACGCGGAGATCATCCGCCGCTTGCTGCGCGGCGAGGAACCGGGGCCGAAGCTCGACGCGGTCCTGCTCAACGCGGGCGCCGCGCTGTTCGTCGCCGGACGCGCCCGGAGCATCGCCGAGGGCTGGTCCCTCGCCGAGGAGACCGTCGCCTCCGGTGGCGCAGCCCGGAAGGTGGCCGAGCTGGCCGGATGAAGCCGCGCACGGTCAGCGCGCTGTGCCTGCTCGTGTCCGCGCTGTCCGGGACGGCGGGCCTCGGTCTGCAACTGACCTGGACGCGCCGGTTCGCCCTCGGTCTCGGCCATGAGTTCCTGGCCGCGCTGGCCGTGCTGACCGCCTTCTTCGCGGGCTTCGCCGCCGGGGCCTGGCTCTTGGAGGGATGGATCGCGGGCAGCCGGCATCCGCTGCGCTGGGCCGCGGGATTGGAGCTGGTCATCGGCGGATGGGCGTTGGCGACGGTGCCTTTGTTGCCGGTCGTGGACGAGGCCGTTCTCCGCATGACCGGCGCCGAGCCGTCGGCGGCCCGGCAATGGGCCGTGTGCTTCGCGGTGCCGTTGCTCGCGCTGCTGCCGGCGACGATGGCGATGGGTGCGACGCTTTCGGCGATGGTCCGTGCGCGGGGATCCTCGCCCGGAACGGTCGGCCACGTCGGCGGGCTCTACGCCGCGAACACCGCGGGCGCCGTCGCCGGTGTCGCGGCCGCGGTCGTCTGGGCGCAACCGGCGCTGGGGTTCCGCGGTGCCACGTGTCTCTTCGCCGGCCTGAACCTCGCATGCGCGGCGCTGCTGGCCGCGATGGCGCGCAGGTCGCCGTCGGGACCGGCGGCGCCTTTGCCCCGACGGGGAACGGACGTCGGACGATCCGGTGACGGGATGTCGCGTCCGCGGCTCGTCGCGACGTTGGCCGTCACCGGCCTTCTCGGGCTCGGGCTCGAGGTGGTCGCCACGCGCCAGCTCGCGTTGGTGCTGGAAGGGACCGTCTTCACCTTCGCCGCGGTGCTGGTGGTGTTCCTGGGCGGCACGGCGCTCGGTGCGACCTTGGCCGGGAACGCGAAGCTTCCGGCCACCCGCCTATTGCTCTGGCTCGGCGTCGCCGTCCTGGCAGCGGGGCACGCGCTGACGCATGCCATCGAGCTGGACGCCTGGCTCCGAGGGGCGCTGGGCGACGGGCTGGGAGCGGTCTGCGTCGCGGAGGCGCTGGTGGCGGCGTCGGTCCTCGGCGCGCCGACGCTGCTGATGGGAGCGACGTTCGCGCGGCTGGCGCAGAGCGCGGCGGAGACCGGTCTCGGGACCGGACGGGCGGTGGCGGTGAACACGCTCGGCGGCGCGTTCGCGGCCCCGGTCTTCGCGGTGGCGCTGCTGCCGGCGCTCGGCGCGAAGGCGACGTTCCTGGTGCTGGGCGCCGGATATCTCGCCCTTGCGGTCCGGCGCCTCGACGCGTCGACGATGACGGGGGTGGCGATCGCGGTCGTCGTCGCGGCGACGCTTCCGGCGGACTTCGGTCTGCTGCCGCCTCCGCCGGGCGCCCGGTTGGTCGAGCGGCGCGACGGCGCGGCGGACACCGTGGCGGTCTGGGGATATCCCGACGGAAACCTCACGCTCGCGGCGAACGGGCGCTTCACGATGGGCGGCACGGCGTCCACGAACGCCGCGGCGCGCCACACGTTGCTGCCGTTGCTGCTGCATCCGCATCCGCGCCGGCTCCTTTTCCTTGGTCTGGGCACCGGTATCTCCTTCGCCGCGGCCGGCGCGGAACCAGGACTGGTCGCGGACGGCGTCGAGCTCGTGCCGGAGGTCGTCGCGGTGCAGCCGCGCTTCGCGCCCCACAACGCGCCCGCGTCCGGCCAGCGGATCGTCGCCGCGGATGCGCGGCGGTTCGTGCGGACGACGCCGGCGAGCTACGACGTCGTGGTGGCCGACCTGTTCCATCCGGCCCGCGACGGCGCGGCCTCCCTCTACACGCGGGAGCAGTTCGCCGCGATGCGGGCACGGCTGGCGCCGGGCGGTATGGCGGTGCAATGGCTGCCGCTCTACCAGCTCGATGCGACGAGCCTGCGCCAGATCGTGCGGGCCTTCCTCGATGTCTTTCCGCACGCGCACGCCTGGCTGCTGCGGTTCAACGCGGACACGCCGGTGATCGGGCTCATCGGCTGGCCGGAGGCGCCCGCGTTCGGTCCCGACGACCTCGACCGGCGTGCGCCGGAGGGTCCCCTGAGGACGCGTGCGAAGATCGCGGGCCTGACGGATGCGTTCCAGGTCCACGGCGCGTGGCTGGCGGGACCCGAGGCGCTCCGGGCCTTCGCGGGCGACGCGGTGGCGAACACCGACGACCGGCCGGGGGTGCTCTTCTCCGCGCCGCGGTCCGCGGCTTCCAAGCGCGGGGATCCGTCCGGGTTGTTGATGGAGCTGGTCGACCGGTTGGCCGGGGAAGGGAGCGAGTTCCCCGCGGTCGGCGCACCGGCGGGATCGGCGGCATGGCGGTCGCGGCTGGCCGACTTCCGCGCCGCGCGCGATGCGTATCTGCGCGGTCTGGTCGCGGACGGTGCCGGGCGGGCGGACGAGGCGGCGGACCACTTCATGGCGAGCGTGCGCCGCAGCGAGGATTTCTCGGCCGGTTATGCGCAGTTGCTGACGCGGGCGATGGCGAAGGCCAAGAGCGATCCCGCCGAGGCGAAACGACGGCTCCGGGCGCTCATCGAGGCGCGTCCGGGCCAGAAGGTCGCGGCGGAGCTCCTCCGCCGGTTGGAATGACGGCGGGCGCGCGTTTCCCGGGGCCGAGACTGGCGCGACTTCTGCGGGTCAGAAAAGCCGTGCAGACGAGCGAAAATTTGATACCTGTCCCCGTCATGCTTCTCGCCGTGGACACCCGCGACGCCCGTCAGGTCGAACGGCGGATCACCCTGGACCACCGGAGCATGTTCCCGGACGGCGACGCGTCCTTCGTCTCGCGTGCGTTCGGCTGGGTCGAGCGATGTTTCCGGGGCGAGGACCCGGATCATCTCGCGATCGACGCCCGTTACCACGACCTGGAGCACACATTGCAGGGGGCGCTCGCTTTTTCGGCGCTCCTCCGCGGCCGCGCCGAGGCCGGGGCCGCGCCGGTCCTGTCGCGGGAGACCTTCGAGCTGGGCGTCGTCGCGATCCTGCTGCACGACACGGGTTACCTGAAGCGCCGCGACGACACCGAAGGCACCGGCGCGAAGTACACGGCCACGCATGTGAACCGGTCGTGCGAGTTCGCGGAACGGCTTCTGCGGGCCCACGGCCACACGGCGGGCCAGGTCCTCGGCGTGCAGAACATGATCCGCTGCACCGGCATGGGCGCGAACGTCACCGCCATCCCGTTCCGCTCCGAGGAGGAGCGGATCGCGGGCTTCGCCCTGGGGACCGCGGACCTGCTCGGCCAGATGGCGGCGCCCGACTACGTGGAGAAGCTCCCGGTCCTCTATGAAGAGTTCCTCGAATCGGCGCGCTTCAACGCGGGCAAGGGCGGGGGCGGCATGGTCTTCGCCTCGGCGCGCGACCTGATGGAGAAGACTCCGGCGTTCTGGAGCCGATACGTCCTGCCGAAGATCGAGAAGGATTTCCTCGGGCTGTACCGCTATCTGGCCCGCCCGCTGCCCGACGGACCGAACGTCTACATCGAGGCCATCGAGGCCAATCTCGGCCGCTTGGAGCGGCGCCTCGCGATGGCGGCCTGAAAGCGCGGCGGCCCCGGAGTTTTTTGTCTCGGCCCTTCGCGGTCCGCAGGCTTACTTCGGGCCGTGCCGCGCGACTACCAGCTCCAGCCGTTCCGATCGGGCGCCCCGTTGCGCATCGATTACGAAGGCGAGCTCAACGGACAGCAGTTCGCCGCGGTCTCCGCGCCGCCGGGACCGTCGCTCGTGCTGGCCGGAGCGGGCGCGGGCAAGACGCGCACGCTCACCTATCGCGTCGCGTGGTTGATCGAGCACGGCGTCCCGGCCGAGCGGATCCTGCTGCTCACCTTCACCAACAAGTCGGCGCGCGAGATGATGCAGCGCGTGGCCGACCTGCTCGGGGGCGGGCAGGCGCAGCTCTGGGGCGGGACCTTCCACAGCGTCGGCAACCGCGTGCTCCGCCGGCACGCGGAACGCCTCGGGTACCGGCAGGACTTCACCATCGCGGACCGGGAGGACGCCAAGGACCTGCTCGCCGCGTGCATCACCGCCGCGGGCGTGGACGTGAAGGCGACGCGTTTCCCCAAGCCCGAGGTGCTCGGCGACCTGTTCTCCATGGCGCTGAACACGGGACGCCCGCTGCGCGATCTCCTCGCGGCGGAGCACGATTCCTTCCTGCCGTTGGCCGACGTGATCGCGGACATCCAGCGCCGCTACGCGGAGCGGAAGCGCGGCGCGGGCATGATGGATTTCGACGACCTGCTCGCGCTCTGGCTGCGGCTGATGCGGGAGAACGCCGACCTCCGCGACTACTATCAACGGCGTTTCCAGCACGTGCTCGTGGACGAGTACCAGGACACGAACAAGCTGCAGGCCGACCTGCTCGACGAGCTGGCCGGGCGGCACCGGAACCTGATGGCCGTGGGCGACGACGCGCAGAGCATCTACTCGTGGAGGGGCGCCGATTTCGCGAACATCCTGGGCTTCCGCGAGCGCCATCCCGGCGCGCAGGTCTTCAAGATCGAGACGAACTACCGGAGCACGCCCGAGATCCTCGCGCTCGCCAACGCGGCCATCGCGCCGAACAAGCGCCAGTTCCCCAAGCAACTCCACGCCGCCAGGCCGTCGGGCGCGAGACCGGTCCTGGTCATCTGCGGCGAGGCGGGCGAGCAGGCGGCGTTCGTGGCCCAGCGCGCGCTGGAGCTGCGCGACGAGGGCCGGAGGCTGGACGACATGTGCGTGCTGTACCGGTCGCACTTCCACGCGATGGAGCTGCAGTTCGAGCTCACCCGGCGCAACATCCCGTTCAGCATCACCAGCGGCATCCGCTTCTTCGAGCAGGCCCACGTCAAGGACGTCGCCGCCTATCTCAAGCTGGTGACCAACCCGGCGGACGAGCTCGCCTTCAAGCGCCTCGTGCGGATGTTGCCGGGCATCGGCGGCAAAGGCGCGGACAAGTTGTGGGCCGCGTTCTCTGCCGAGCTCGGTCCGGTCGCGCCGGTGCCCGCGCCACCGGTCCCAGCGGTGCCCGTCTCGGACAACGACGGCGGGGATCTCCCGACCGCGCCACCGGTTCCGCATGTCCCTGTCGCGCCGTTGTTGTCCGCGGTCGCGGGAAGCGCGCCGAAGAAATCCGCCGCCGCTTGGGCGCAGTTCACCGCCACCGTGTCGCAGTGCGAGGCGGACGACGTCCGCGAAGCGCCGGGACGGATGATCCGGCTCGTCGTCGAGGCCGATTACGAGGACTACCTCAAGTCGGCCTACGAGAACCCGCGAGGACGCCTGGAGGACCTGGAGCAGCTCGCGAACTATGCCGAGCAGTTCAGCGGGACCGCGGATTTCCTCTCGCAGCTCGCGCTCCAGACCAACGTCGAGGCCGAGGAGAACCAGCCGCGCGACCCGGACGAGGAGCGCCTCAAGCTCTCGACCGTCCACCAGGCCAAGGGCCTCGAGTTCGGGACGGTCTTCGTGATCATGCTCTGCGAAGGGCTCTTCCCGAGCGGTCGTTCGCTCGGTTCCATCGAGGGCGAGGAGGAGGAGCGCCGGCTCTTCTACGTCGCCGTCACCCGAGCGAAGGACGAGCTCTACCTCTGCCATCCGCTGCTCCGGTTCGCCCAAGGCGGCGGCAACGCGCTCCAACAGCCGTCGCGCTTCTTGGGCGAGCTGCCCAAGGAACTGGTCGACGAATGGAACCTCCGTCCGACCTTCAACGCCTACGCCGAGCGGTCGCCGTCACCGGCCCGTCCGGCCTTCGGTGACGGCGACGGCGACGGCGACGCGGATCCGGTCGAATCCGACGCTTCCGGCGACGAGCCGTTCTGAGCGGAGCCACCGCCCGCTCACGCCACGGTCTGGCGATCCGGGGCGACCTCCTGACCGCCCGCCCAACGTCGTCGGCCCAGCCATGCGGCCACCAAGACCATCAAGCTCACGTCGACGAACGGCAACCAAGAACAGGGGGACACAGCGGAGCGCGGACCAGGTCGTGGATCCGCGGATGGTCGTCCAATCTACCGTCGGTGATCGAGCGGGCGTAGGCGAGGTGTTCGATGCCGTCCTCCAGCTCGATCAACGAGGCCTCCGGGTCCGTCGTCAGGCCGAGGCCTGTCCGCAGCTCGAGGCCGATGACCAGAAGTTCGACGACAGCCTTCGTTGTCGCACGGACAGGCCGGCCCGGGGTGTCTGTGGGTCGACGCCGGGAGCGATCCCGCCCGGATGCAGGAGACCGGCGGGACGCCGTGTAAAGCCTCGCGACGGAACGGTCCCGCTCGATGAGGGACGGTGGGGTTCGTCGCCTCCGCAGGAGAGCCGTCGCTGGAGGTGCCTGCAGGACGGCCGTCGTCGTCCTGCCCTCGCACCGCCGTCAATCGGGCTTGACCGCTTCGAACCAGACCTGGCTGCCCATCGACGCCGGCAGCCAGCCGATCGGCGAGCCGGAGATGCCCGTGATGCGCATCCTCTTGGCGATCTTGTCACGCAGGAGTTTCCAGTTGAAACCTTTGTGGCAATGCACCGGGGCTTGGTCGCCCTCTTTGTGGATGACCCGCTGGATGTGCTGCTCCGGACCCGCGAACACGCTCCTGAAGACTTCGCCCCATGTGTACGGGACCGTGGAGTCGTACCCGTGCATCCCGCGCCACGCGGCGATGCGTCGCACGATGAGTTTCACGATCACCGGCAACCCCGTCTCGACCGGCACGCTCAGCAGCAACCGGCCGCCGGGGCGGATGAGACGGCACAGCTGATCGAGGGTCGCGTCGGTCTCGATCAGATGCTCGAACACCTCCATGCACACCACGGCATCGTAGGCGCCGACGTGCTCAGGGGCATCGAGACCGGGCAGGTCGACGAAAGTGACCTGCGGGGAAGCCGCGAAACGACGCACGTTGGCCTCGATCACGTCGGCACCGATCTCCATCCCCACCATGGCCGCGGGAGGGTGGGGCGATCGGAGCATCAACGAGAAATAGGTCGCGTCGCCGCATCCGTAGTCCAGGACCCGCAGGCCCTTGAATGCCGTGGATTTCTCCACGGCGACCCGGAACCGGCTGCCGTGGCTCCATCGCAGGAGCCCGATCCTCGAGAAGAGCTGCTTCTCGGCAAAATGCCCTTGGTCAGAGTTGTCCACAAGATCTCCACATGCGCGCCGGGTGTCGTGACCCCCTCCAGTATCGAGGAGATCGCATCGCCGAACTGGTCCGCGCGCCCCGGCGCAGGTCATCCCCGGTTCCGGCACGTTGCCTTCCCGGATGCCCGGGACCGAAGCCGTTCGAGCGTGCTGGGGCCGGGTGGGGCCGGGGAAGAAGATTCTGCGCCGGCCCGGGCATCCGTAGCGAGCGCCGGGTGCTCATCGTGCGCGGCTGCGGCTCTCCGGTGCGGAGGGGCACGTTGGCGGCGGTATCCGTCCCGTGGGACGGAACTTAAAATCTTCCGACGCCCACGAAAGCCCTATAACGTCCCGTTGATGGATCCTGACCCGAGCTTGGTCCAAGCGTGGCAAAGGCTCAAAGCCCTCTATCCAAGCGACGGATGGTTCAGCGCTGTGCATCTGGAGGAGAACAAGCCGCGCCTGTGGCGGATGATGGGCGACCTGCAAAAGCGGGTGCCTCCCGGAGCCGATCGCAAGGTCGTCGATGTCGGCTGCTTCAACGGCTTCCTTTGCTATCTGACTTCTCAACTGGGCTACCAGGCCGTCGGCATCGACTCGCTGGACATCGGCAAAGTCCCGGAACGGACCGCGGTCATGGCGGCGAGCAACGCCGCTTACCATGAAGCGAACCTCAACCATCTCGACCCGTTCCGCGGACTCGAGCCCGGCCAATTCGATGCCGCCATCCTGGGAGAAGTCATCGAGCACATCTTCAACCATCCGGTGGGTCTGCTGACCTCGATCGGGCGTCTTCTCAGACCCGGTGGCTATCTGCTCCTGACCACACCGAATCCTCGGACCCTCCTGAACGGCGTCCGGCTCGTCACCGGAGGCAACTTCATGTGGGGAGAAACCGAGTTCGCCACCATCCCCAAGGTGGATGAAGCGGGCAGGTTCACGTGCTGCGAGTCCATCCATTACCGGGAATACAGCCAACCGGTGCTCTTGGACATGCTGCGACGAGCGGGTTTCGAGATCGAGATCGCCGCCTTCATGGGCCTGGGCGCATCCCCGGAGCAGAACCGGGCGAAGCAGTTCATCAAGACGTTGCCCGCCTGCCGATGGCTCCAGAGCCATCGGTTGTTCGGCATGACCCATCACGTGGTCGCCCGCCGGGCGCCGAGTCCGCCGACCTCCACGGTCTAGGACGCCACCGGCGGCGCCGGCGTGACCGTCCTGCCGCCCCAGCGCGACTTGAGCCGCAGGCACGGCAGTTCGACGAGATGGTAGGACGCCAGACCTGCGGCGAAGGCGAAGACCAGGTCGAGCGGGAACATGCGGACCCAACCCCAATCCGGTGTCTTCGCCGTCACGAAGAGCTGTTGCCAGATGTAGATGGAATACGACCGGCGCCCCAGCCAGCGCAGCCATCCCCAGCGGCAACCTGTTGCGAACGGGCCCGCCGGCGACACCACCAACCGCGCCAAGAGCAGCAGCGCCAGCAGGACCTGTCCCGTGATGTACGACGCCCGGGTCCAAGGCAGGCTCGATCCCCAGGCCGTCCACGCCAGCAGGGCGGCGAGGACCGCGGACGGCGGGATCCGGCGGAGCCACGTTCCTCCCGGCCGTCCTTGGTGCCACGCGATCGCGAGCAGGCTTCCGCCGATCAGGGCGTCGATCCGGAAGTCCGTGCGCTGGTAGATCGGTGTGGAATCCCAGGAATGCAGCCCTCCTGCGATCGCCGCGGTGCGCCAGGCGACCACGCCGACGAACAGGATCCGTCCGGCCCGCGTCGCCGAGGCGAGCGGCAACGCCGCGAAGAGCAGCGGCCAGAGCAGATAGTACTGCTGCTCGAGCGAGACCGACCAGAGATGCTGCAGTTCCCGGCCGTCGCCGGCGAGGTTGCGGAGGAACAAGAGGGTGACCGGGAAATCGCGCCAATACGGCTTCGCTTCGAAGAACCCTCCGAGCTTGAGCAGGGCGGCGACCGCGACGAAGACCACCATCGCCGGCACGATGCGCAGGCCGCGGCGGACCCAGAACGCCCGCAGGTCCACACGGCCGGTCCGCCCGCGCTCGGCGCAGAGCAACCCGGTGATCAGGAAGCCGCTCAGCCCGAAGAAGAGGATCACGCCCGCGGAGCCCCAGTGGTCCCAGGGGCCCGGGATGCGCAGCGACCAGCGCAGCGCGTGCTCGATCAGCACGAGCAGCAGCGCCAGGCCGCGGAATCCATCGAGCTCGGGGAACTCCGGGAAACGGCCCTTCGCGACGGAGGATGCGGCTGTTTTTTCGGACGGGACCATCGGTAGGGGCGGACAGCCTGCTCGCCGGTGCGACGGCTTCAAACCAAATCGCCCGCTCGCCCCGGCCGGTGCGGTCTGCCATGTTCGCCGACCGGATGACGCAACCGTCCCAACTCGCCGCCCTGCTGGCCCGGCCCGAGCCGTTGCTCGCGCTGGCGCCGATGCAGGACGTGACCGACCTCCCGTTCTGGCGCCTGCTCGCGCGCTACGGCGGACCGGATGTCTATTGGACCGAGTATTTCCGCGTCCACGCGACATGGCGTCCGGAGAAGTGGATCCTCGAGAGCCTGACCGGCAACACCACCGGCCGGCCGGCGATCGCCCAGCTGATCGGCAACGACATCCCCTCGCTCGTCCGCGCCGCCAAGGAGCTCCAGCACCATCCGGTCTCCGCCATCGACCTGAACCTCGGCTGCCCGGCGCCGGTGGTGTACCGCAAGTGCGCGGGCGGTGGGCTGCTGCGTGAGCCGAAGCGGGTCGACGCCATCCTCGGCGCCATGCGCGAGGCCATCGGCGACGGGGGGGTGAAGTTCACGGTGAAGACCCGCATCGGTTTCGACGACCCGCGGGTGTTCGACGAGTTCCTGGGCATCTTCGCCAAGCACTCGCTCGACCTGCTAACCGTCCACGGCCGGACCGTGGCCGAGATGTACCGCACGGAGGTCCACTACGACTACATCGCCCGCGCGGCGGAGGCGCTGCCGTTCCCGGTGCTGGCCAACGGGAACGTCCATTCACCGGCGCGCGCCGCGGAGGTGCTGGACGTCACGCGGGCCAAGGGCCTGATGATCGGCCGCGGCTGCATCCGCAACCCTTGGATCTTCGGCCAGATCCGGTCCCATCTCCGCGGCGAGGCGGTCCGGCTCCCGCGCGGCCGCGAGGTGCTGGAGTACATCGAGGCGCTCTACGCGGCGACCGAACCGACGGCGGCGAAGGAACGGCTGCAGGTGGAGAAGATGAAGAAGTACATGAACTTCGTCGGCGCCGGTGTCGGCCGCGGCCTGGCCTCCTCGAAGGAGTTCCTGCACCACGTCCGCCGCGCGACCGAGCGGGCGGAGTTCTTCCGCATCTGCCGCGACTTCCTCGACCACGAGGAGGCGATGCCTCTGGTGCCGTTCGCGCCGGACGAGGCGGTCGCCACCGCGGATGCCGGTGCGCATGCCTGAGCGGCGGGGGTTCCGCGGATCGCGTCCTTTGGCGCCGGAGAATTCGCTTCCGCTCGCGCCCTGGGCTCCGTTGAATCCGCCCCGCATGGATCCGCTGCTGAAACTGCTCGCCACCGACGCCTCGCTTTCTCCCGCCCAGCTGGGTGCGATGCTCGACCTGACCGAGGCCGAGGTGAGGTCGCGGGTGAAGGCGCTGGAGGCCGACCGCACCGTGCTCGGTTACCGGGCGGTGCTGAACGAGGAGAAGCTGGAGCGCGAACTCGTCCGCGCCGTCATCGAGGTCCGCATCACGCCGGAGCGCGGGGGCGGCTTCGACAAGCTCGCCGAGCGGATCGCGAAGTACGCCGAGGTCCGCTCGTGCCATCTGATGTCCGGTGGCTACGACCTGATGGTCGAGGTCGAGGGCCGGAACCTGCGCGAGGTCGCTTCGTTCGTCTCCGAGAAGCTCTCGACCATCCAGGGCGTGCTCTCCACCGCGACGCACTTCGTGCTGCGGGCCTACAAGGAGCAGGGCGTGCTGATGAAGCGCGAGGCCGCCGAAGAGCGCCTGGCCGTGACTCCCTGACGTCGCTTGACGGACCGGAGGGCCGGCCCGAACTTCCCCGCGCCATGGCCCTTCCAGGCTGCAAACTGACGGTCCTCGTCGAGCCGCCGACCGCGTTCGTCAAGATCTCGGGCCGGGCCGCCGCCGAGAGCGCGTGCGAGTTCAAGCAGGTCGTGCTGCGCTCGCGGGACGAGGGCGTCACCCGCCATTGCTTGGACCTGACCGGTTGCTTGCTCATGGACAGCACGTTCTCCGGAGTGCTCGCGGGGCTGGCCGGCGGCACGGATGCCGAGGAGCGCCGGGACCGCTTCACCTTGGTCGGCGCCAACGCCCGCGTGCTCGACCTGCTCGACAACCTCGGCGTGCTGCCGTTGGTGGACGTCGTGACCGGCGACGGCCATCTCGTGGGCAAGGACGACGGGATCGAGGTCAAGCTGGGCGCGCCGTCCAAGGGCGACACCGCGCGGTGCTGCCTCGAGGCGCATCGCCTCTTGATGCAGCTGAAGCCCGAGAACGAGGCGAAGTTCCGCCCGGTGACCGAGATGCTCGAGCAGCAGATGTCGACGGGCGCCGCGCTATGAGCGGCCCGGTGCCGATCGCCTGGGTCTCCTGCGTGGGCGAGAAAGGCGGCGCCGAGGCGCTCATGCTAGAGTGCCTGCGGGTGCTCGACCGGGGCCGGTACCGTCCCCATGTGGTCCTGCTGCGGCCGGGTCCGCTCGCTCCGCTGCTGGTCGAGGCCGGGGTGTCCGTCCATGTGCTGCCGCTGCACCGCATGCGCGATCCGTTCGGAGTGGCCGGAGCGATCCGCGGGATCGGACGGATCGTCCGCGAGCAGGGCATCCGGCTGCTGCACGGGAGCAGCTTCCGGGGCCACTTCTATAGCGGGATCGCGGCCTGGCGGGCGGGGATCCCGGAGGTCTACACCGCCCACACGCTCGAGCACCGGTCGCCGTTGGCGACGTTGATCCACCGGCTGCCCACGCATCGCGTGCTCACCAACTGCCCCAGGACGGACGACCATTTCAAGGCGGCCGGGCATGCCACCTCGATGATCTGGCCCGGCGTTAACGTCGCGCGTCTCCGGGACCACACGTCGCGCGATGAACTCGCGCGACGGTTCGGGCTCCCCGCGGACCGCCGCTGGGTCAGCGTCGGCGCCCGGCTGCAGCGGTACAAGGGCCAGGCCCATTTCCTCCGCGCGCTCGCCGCGGTGCCTGCCGCGGAAGGGGTCCATGGGATCGTCATCGGCGGCGCCTTGTTCGGACAGGAGACGGACTACGAACAGGAACTGGTCGCCCTCGCGGGACGCCTGGGCATCAGGGACCGGGTGACGTTCACCGGCTTCGTCGCCGCCGATGCCGATTTCGCCGGCCTGCTCGCCGCGAGCGAAGTCGTCGTCCATCCGGCGTTGGAGGAAGATTTCGGGATCTCCGTCGCCGAGGCGCAGGCGCTGGGGGTCCCGGTGGTGGCCTATGCGGCGGTCGGACCCGCGGCGATCCTGGTGGACGGCGAGACAGGTTGGCTGGTGACCGTCGGCGACGAGGCCGGGTTGGCCAGCGCGCTGCGGTCCGCGCTCGCGGACGCCGCGAGGAGGCAGGCGTTCGGAACGGCGGGACGGGCGAGGGTCGTGGCGAGGTTCAGCGCCGAGGAACATGCGAGGCGGACGGAGGACGTCTACGCCGAGGCGCTAGGCATCGCGGGCCGCTGAGCACGGAGGACGCCGCGCGACGGGCCAGCTTGCTTGCCGAGGCGCCGACCGGTTTACTCCGGGTCCGAACGATGACCGCAGGCATCCACGACGACTGTCTCCATTTCAACGGCTACAAGCCGTGCCGCCCCCACAAGGAGACAGGGGTCCATTGCGACGGCTGCTCCAGCTATCGCAGGGCGGACCTGCGGATCCTCGTCCTCAAGGTGGGGCTCGCCGGCGAGGTGCTGCGCTGCACGCCGCTCCTGCGGAGGATCCGGGCGCTGCATCCGCGGGCCGAGATCACCTGGGTGACCTCGTTCCCTGATTTCGTGCCGACGGCCCATGTGGACCGCGTCCTGAAGCACTCGTGGGAGACCTCGTTGCGGCTCCTGGCCGAGGACTTCGACCTGCTCCTGAGCCTGGACAAGGACTTCGAGGTCTGTGCGCTGGCCGGGAGGATCAGCGCGCGGGAGAAGCGCGGCTTCGGGCTGAACCGCAGCGGGAGGATCGTGCCCCTCGACGCGCGCGCCGAGGCCAAGTGGACCACCGGCGTGCTCGACGACCGGATGAAGGCGAACACCAAGCACTACGTGCGCGAGATGTTCGAGCTGTGCGGCTGGGAGTGGCAGGACGAGAAGTACATCTTGGAGGGCTTCCCGCGGAACTTCGCCAAGCCTGCCGGCGCGCCCCTCGTCGGATTGAACACCGGGGCGAGCGATGTCTGGCGCACGCGCCTGTGGCCCGATGTCCATTGGGCGGCGTTGATCCGGGCGATCCAGGCGAAGGGCTGGCATCCGCTCCTCCTCGGAGGCCCCGCCGAGGACGGGCGGAACCGGGCGCTCGCCGCCGGGACCGGTGCCCGGTACGAGGGCGTGCTTCCGCCGAAGGAGTTCTTCGGGCTGGTGGAGACGACCGATGTCGTGGTCACCGCGGTCACCATGGCGATGCACGTCGCGATCGCGCTCGAGAAGCCGGTGGTGTTGTTCAACAACATCTTCAACGGGCACGAGTTCCACCTCTACGGCCGCGGTGTCCGGCTCGAACCCGGGCTGCCGTGCCAGGCCTGCTACAAGCCGCGGTTCGACGACCGCTGCCCGGTGAAGGACTGCATGGAGTTGATCGCGCCGGAGCGGGTGGTCGACGCCGTCGGGGCATGGCTTCCGGGCCGGGAGGGACGCCCGTGAGCGCGCCGGCACGCGTGGCCTGGATCTCGTGCGTCGGCGAGAAAGGCGGCGCCGAGGTCACGATGCTGCAGACGTTCCGCGTGATGGACCGCAGCCGGTTCGAGCCGGTCGTCATCCAGCTGCGACCGGGGCCGTTGGAGAAAGAGCTGACGGAGATGGGCGTCACGACGCACGTGCTGCGGAAGCACCGCATGCGCGACCTTCTCGGGGTCGCCGGCGCGGTGCGCTCGATCTGCAGGCTGACGCGCGAGCACGACCTTCGTCTGTACCACTGCAACGGGTTCCGCGCCCATGCCTACGGCGGCCTCGCCCGGTGTCTCACGGGCGTCCCGAACGTCGTGACCGTCCACAGCCCGGAGCCGCCCGGGCTGTTCACCCGCGCGCTGTTGTCGCTGCCGGCGGACCAGGTCATCGCCAACTGCACGGCGACGGCCGACCATTTCCGGCCCCGCGGCTGGCAGAGCGAGGTGGTCTGGCCCGGCGTCAACGAGGCCCGGCTCGCGCGCCACACGTCGCGGGATGTCCTGGCCGCCCGCTACGGGATCCCGGCCTCGCGTCCTTGGGTGGCGATGTGCGCGCGGTTGCAGCGGCACAAAGGACAGCCGCATTTCCTCCGCGCCATCGCCGCCGCGGCGAAGACGCACGACATCCAGGGCGTGGTCGTCGGCGCGGCGTTGTTCGGGATGGAGGAGGACTACGCGGAGGAGCTGCGGCGGCAGGCGAAGGACCTGGGGATCGCCGACCGCGTGACCTTCACCGGTTTCATCCCCGACGAGGACGTGGCCGGGTTCCAAGCGGGCGCCGCGGTGCTGCTGCACACGGCCCTGCTCGAAGATTTCGGGCTCGTGCTCGCGGAAGCGAACATGCTCGGCGTGCCGGTCGTCGCGTTCGCGGCGGTCGGGCCGGCCGCCATCATCGTGCCCGGCGAGACCGGCTGGCTGGCGCCGGTGGGCGACCAGCGCGCGCTGGATGCCGCGCTGGCGGATGCCTTGGGCGACCCGGAGAAACGGGCGCGGTTCGGTGCCGCCGCGCGGTCGCGGGTGCGCGCGATGTTCACCATCGAGGAGCACACGCGGCGGACGGAGTCGATCTATCTCCGCTTGGTGCAGGCCGCCGAGGCCCGGAGGACGTCCCGATGAACACGGCCGCAGCCATCGGCGCCCCGGCGTCGCGCGACACCAAGAGCTCCTCGTGGAGCAGGTTCGTCTCCCTCTTCGCACACAACCATCTCGGTAACCTGCTGTTCGTCTCGATGCTGTTGATCGGGTTCTTCCACGGTTGGTTGAAGCTCAAGTTCCGCGGCGTGTTGACGACCTTCGCGTTCGACATCCCGTTGCTGCTCTCGCTGGCCGTGACCCTCTCGCAGGTTCCGAGGATGGATCCGTGGATCCCCGCGGGCCGGATGGGCAACGCTCTCAAGACCTTCTTGGCGTTGGCGGTGTTCTACATGGTGCTGCCGTTCGGTGTCCCGTGGGTGGCCATCTTGTCGGCTTTCCGCGGATGGTGCTTCATCCCGCTCACCTTCCTGCTGGGGTACCATCTCGTCCGGAGCGTGAGGCAGGTCGAGGTGTACTTCTGGATCATCATCATCCTCGGTGCGCTCACCGGGATCTATGGTGCGATGCAGACTCCTGAGGAGATCCGCCGCCGGATGGCCGAGGACGCGGAGTTCGCGGCGAAGTTCTTCAACACGTTCTACTCGAACAGCAAGGGCGAGGCCCGGTTGCGGGCGTTCTCCACCTTCGTCTCGGCGGCGGCCTTCGGAGGCACGATGGCCTACACCGTGATGTTCGCCGTCTCCCGGTTCTCCGTCGCCGGCAACTCCTGGAAGGAGCGCATCATCCTCCTGGCATGTGCCGCGCCGATGGCGTACGGGATCATCCTGAGCGGATCCCGGACCTCGATGATCATGATGGCGATGGGGTTCATCCTGACGGCTTGGTACCGGCGGAACATCCTCCAATACATCCTCGCGCCCGCGGTCGCCTTCTTCGCTTTCAAGGCCGGCTCGATCTACACCGGGGGCGATTCCCTCAACCGCTTCAGCGGCTTGATCAATCCCGAAGAGTTGTACGGCCGCCTCTACATCGTCTTCTACCCGATGATGAGCGCCCTCATCGATAATCCTTTCGGAGGGGGATTGGGCATGTCCGGGCATGGCGTCCCCTTCGCGCTCATCAACCAGCTGGGCGGTTTCCGGTTCAGAGGCGTCGACGGCGACATCGGCCGTCTGGGCGTCGACATGGGCATCATCGGGATCGGGGTGTTCCTTTGGCTGCTCATCGCCGGCGCCCTCGATGCGTACCGCAACATGAAGCAGCTGCGCGACACGCCGCTGACCATCGTCGGGGTCCCGGCGGGCGCCATGTTCATCATCGCGGTGATCATCATGCCCACCGGTTCGCCGTTCTTGGCGATCCCCGGCGGCGCCTTGTTGTGGTTCTTCCTTGGTGCGTTGGAGCGGCTGACCGTCGAGTACCGGAAGCTGGAGGCGATCACCCCGGAGACGGTCAAGACGGACGCGATGTTCATCTCGTTCATCCAGCCGCCGAAGACCCGCCTCCTGTTCAGCGAGGACAAGGTGGAGACGAAGAAGGCCGCCGCCGCGGCGCCGCGGGCGCGGGTCATACAGACAGCCCCGGTCACCCGCCGGTTCCTGTTCAGCCGGACCGATGCCGAGAACAAGGCCCTCTCCGACCGCCGGGCCGCGTTCCGCCGCGGGAGGCGCGTGGACCGCTGATCCAGCAGCGGGGAACGCCGCCGAGAACCCATGCGCTTCCTCCGCAACCTCTACGCCCAGGTCCTGGTCGCCATCGTGGCCGGCGCCCTGCTCGGACACCTCGCGCCGGCGGCCGCGGTCCAGCTCAAGCCGCTGGGCGACGCCTTCGTCAAGCTCATCAAGCTCGTCATCGCGCCGCTGGTCTTCACCACGCTGGTCACCGGGATCGGGAGCGTCGGCGATCTTCGCAAGGTCGGGCGCGTGGGGCTGAAGTCGCTGGTCTACTTCGAGGCGGTCACCACCGTGGCGCTCGCGCTCGGGATGCTCGTGGTGAACGTGGTCCGTCCGGGCGACGGCATCCACGCCGACCCGGCGAAACTGGACGCCGTCGCTGTCCAGGGCTTCGCGGCGACGGCCAGGCATCTCACCGCGACGGAGTTCGTCCTCGGCGCGATCCCCGACACGTTCGTGGGCGCGTTCACCTCGGGTGAACTGCTCCCGGTGCTGCTGCTGGCGGTCCTCTTCGGCGTCGCGGTGGGCCGGCTCGGTCCGCGCGGAAAGCCCGTGCTCGAGCTCGTCCACACGGTCGGCGATGCCGTCATGGGCATCGTGGCGCTGGTGATGAAGGCGGCCCCGTTCGCGGCGTTCGGAGCGATGGCCTTCACCATCGGAAGATACGGCGTCGGTACGTTGCTCTCGCTCGCGAAGCTGATGGCCTGCGTCTACGTCACGTGCGCCCTCTTCGTCCTCGTCGGCCTCGGTCTCGTGATGCGGGCGAACGGCCTGCGGATCTGGCCTCTGCTGCGGTATCTGCGCGAGGAGTTCCTGCTCGTGCTCGGCACGTCGTCGTCGGAATCGGCCCTGCCGAGCCTGATGGAGAAGCTCGAGCGCCTCGGCTGCGCGAAACCGGTCGTCGGGCTCGTCGTGCCGGCAGGCTACTCGTTCAACCTCGACGGCACGAGCATCTACCTGACGATGGCCGCGGTCTTCATCGCGCAGGCGACGGACACGCCCCTCTCGTTGGCGCAGCAGCTCGGCATCCTCGCGGTGCTGCTGCTGACGTCGAAGGGGGCGGCGGCCGTCACCGGCGGCGGGTTCGTGACGCTGGCGGCCACCTTGGCGGCGACGCATTCGCTGCCCGTCGCCGGGCTCGCGTTGCTCATCGGCGTGGACCGCTTCATGTCCGAGGCCCGCGCGCTCACCAACCTCGCCGGCAACGCCGTCGCCACCATGGTCATCGCGAAGTGGGAAGGAGAGCTCGACCTGGACAAGGCGAAGGCCGCGCTCGGCACGGGCAAATAGCTCATGCGATTCGCGCAAAGCCTCATGGTCTCCGTCCCGGGTGCCGGTAGCTTTTCCGACGTTCCACCGTCATCGTCCCGTCCCGCCATGAAGCAACGCTCCTATCTCCTCGCCATCGTCCTCGCCGCCGCGACCGCCGGCGCCGATCCGGTCCTCGCCGATGGTGGCGACATCCATCCGCTCGCGGCCAAGCCCGGCCCGAAGCCGTTCTCCTACGTCCCGTCGCCCGATCCCTTGCCGAACTACGTCGCCGGCGCGAAGTGGGGCACGCAGACCGACGCCATCACCACGATGCAGGCGCCGTTGTCGCCCGGGGATTCCGCCCGGCGCATCGTCGCCCAGCCAGGTTTCACCTCGCAGCTCTGGGCCGCCGATCCGGACATCACCAAGCCCATCGCCCTCGCGTGGGACGAGCGCGGACGTCTCTGGATCGCCGAGACGGTCGATTACCCGAACGAGCAGCAGCCGGAAGGACAGGGACGCGACCGGATCAAGATCTGCGAGGACACCGACGGCGACGGCAAGGCCGACAAGTTCACCATCTTCGCCGAGAAGCTGAGCATCCCCACCTCCCTGTGCTTCGCGGGCGGCGGCCTCGTCGTCATCGAGGGCGGGCACACGCTCTTCCTCCAGGACACGGACGGCGACGACAAGGCCGACGTGCGCAAGGTGCTCTTCACCGGCTGGGGCATGGGCGACACGCACGCGACGGCGAGCAACCTGCGCCACGGGTTCGACAACTGGATCTACGGCACCGTCGGCTACAGCGGTTTCAAGGGCGAGGTCGGCGGCAAGCACGTCGAGTTCGGCATGGGCGTCTACCGTTTCAAGCCCGACGGCAGCGCCCTCGAGTTCCTCCGCTCCAGCAACAACAACACCTGGGGTCTCGGCCTGAGCGAGGACGGCACCGTCTTCGGCTCCACGGCGAACCGCAACGCGAGCTGGTACATGGCGGTGCCGAACCGCTTCTACGAGGCCGTCTCCGGCTGGAGCGCGGCGCGGATGGAGAGCATCGCCGATTCGCAGGCGATCTATCCGGTCACCGAGAAGGTGCGGCAGGTGGACCAGCACGGCATGTACACGGCCGGGGCCGGCCACGCGCTCTACACCGCCCGGGCCTTCCCCAAGGAGTACTGGAACAAGGTCTCCTTCGTGACGGAACCCACCGGCCATCTCATCGGCCACTTCCGCCTCGACGCCGCAGGAGCGGATTTCAAGGCGGTCAACCTCGGCAGCTTCCTCGCGAGCGACGACGAATGGAGCGCGCCGATCGTCGCCGAGGTCGGCCCGGACGGCGCGGTGTGGGTGATCGACTGGTACAACTACATCGTGCAGCACAACCCCGTGCCGCAGGGCTTCAAGAACGGAAAGGGGAACGCCTACGAGACGAAGCTCCGCGACAAGCGGCACGGCCGGATCTACCGCGTCGCCTCGGCCACCGGCACGCCCACGAAGGCGCCGGTCCTCGCCAAGGCGGCGCCGGCCGACCTCGTCGCCGCGTTGAAGAACGACAACCAGCTCTGGCGCTTCCACGCGCAGCGCCTGCTCGTCGGCCGCGGACAGAAGGACGTCGTGCCCGCGCTCGTCGCGCTGGTGCAGGACAGGTCGATGGACGAGCTCGGCCTGAACGTCGGGGCCGTCCATGCGCTCTGGACGTTGCACGGCCTCGGCGCCGTCGGCGACGAAGCGGTCGCCGCGCTGAAGCATCCGAGCGCCGCCGTCCGCCGCGCCGCCGTCGGCGTCCTCCCGCGCACCGGGACGACCGCCGACGCCCTCGTCGAGAAAGGGATGCTCGCCGACAGCGATGCCCAGGTCCGTTTGGCGACCTTCCTGGCATTGGCCGAATCGCCCGAGAGCGAGCCGGTCGGCGCCGCGGTGGCCACGGCCCTGAAGGACCGGAGCAACGCCGACGACCGCTGGCTCCGCGAGGCCGCGACCGCCGCCGCCGTGCGCCACAACCTCGGTTTCGGCCGTGCGCTGCTCGGGGCCGGCGACATCTTCCCGCCCTCCGTCTCGGAGGTCATCCGCATCGTGGCCCGCCACTATGCCAGCCCCGGTCCCGACGACGTCGCCGGCGTGATCGGCGCCTTCGCGGACGCCCCCGCCGCGACGACCTCCGCGCTGCTGGACGGCATCGCCGCCGGTTGGCCGGACGGCCGCAAGCCGTCGTTGAGCGACGACGACCGGTCGCAGCTCGGCCGGACGATGAAGTCCATCGCGCCCGCCGCTCGCGACAAGTTGCTGGTCGTCGCGCAGCGATGGGGATCCCTCGACCTCTTCGCCGACCAGGTCGCCGTCTCGGTCAAGAGCCTGCGCGCGCAACTCGCGGACACCGCCGCGACCGATGCCGACCGTCTCACCGCCGCCCGGAACCTCGTCCGCATCGCCGACACCTCCGACACGGTGAGGTCCGTGCTCGCGCACGTCTCGCCGCAGGCCGCGCCGATGTTCGGCGGCGGCCTTCTCGGCGCTCTCTCCGAGAGCAAGCTGCCCGCGGCCGGCGCCGAGATCATCGCGGCCTGGACGCGCCTCTCGCCCGGCCAGAAGCGCGCCGCGCTCGGCACGTTGCTGCGCCGGCCGGAGTGGTCCGCCACGTTGCTGGATGCCGTCGCGTCCGGCGCGGTGCTCCGCAACGACCTCGGACCGGAGAACTGGCAACAGCTCCGTTCCAGCCGCGACCCGAAGGTCGGCCAGCGCGCCTCCGCGCTCCTCAACGGCGGACAAGCCATCTCGGCGGACCGCGAGGAGGTCGTTAAGAAGTTCCTGCCCGCCGCCAAGATCGAGGGGGATGTGGCGGTCGGAAAGGACGTGTTCGCGAAGAACTGCGCCGTCTGCCACAAGTTCAGCGGCACCGGCGCGAACATCGGACCCGAGCTCACCGGCATCGGTGCCCGGCCCAAGGCGGACATCCTCATCGAGGTGCTCGACCCGAACCGTTCGGTCGAGGCGAACTACCGGCTCTGGAACCTCACGACCAAGTCCGGCGACACCTATGCCGGCCGTCTCGATGCCGAGACGCAGACCAGCGTGGAGCTCACCGACCTCACCGGCCAGAAGCACGTCGTGCAGCGCCGCGACATCGCGGGCCTCGAGTCGTCGAACCAATCGATCATGCCCACGGGCTTCGAATCGCTCGGCGAGAAGGACCTCGCCGCGGTGCTCGCGTATCTCGCGACCAGCCACGAGGGGCCGGCGAAGAAGTGATCCGGCGCCGGCCCGGGACGTGGATGGCTCGCGGGCGCCCCGCCCGCGGGCCGGTTTGTCGTCCGGTTTCTAGCGGCGGAGGACGTGCGGCCGGGTCGGCCGCGGTCCAGTCGGCTCACGCCGCCCGCGGGTCGAAGGACGAGCCCTTGGCCAAAGCCTCCCACAGGGCGCGTTCCTCGTCGGTCACCGTCACCGGCAGCTTCACGGCCAAGGTGACGTAGAGGTCGCCGCGGCCTTCGTTGCCGTTCGGCAGGCCTTGGCCGCGCACGCGGAGCTGGCTGCCGACCTGCGTCCCGGCCGGCACGCGCAAGGTCACCGAGCCTTCGAGCGTCGGCACGGCGAGCGTCGTCCCGAGCACGGCTTCCCACGGCGCGATCTCGAGATCGCTGAGCAGGTCGGCGCCCCGCGCGCGGAACTCCGGATGCGCGCTGTAGCGCACGCCGAGGATCAGGTCGCCCGCCGTCGCGCCACCGGCCCCGGCGCCGCCCTTTCCCGCGACGCGGA
This sequence comes from Verrucomicrobiota bacterium, assembly GCA_947454005.1. Taxonomy (GTDB): domain Bacteria; phylum Verrucomicrobiota; class Verrucomicrobiia; order Limisphaerales; family UBA9464; genus CAIVQB01. The sequence continues at coordinate 8,661 of CANGMH010000001.1, read as the reverse complement.
TGCGTTGACCGTCCTGGACGCCCACCGGGATCCGGACCTTGAAGGTCTGCGTCACCGGTCCGCCGGTCGCCGGATCGGTCGAACGGAGGGACACCGAGCGGATGGTGCCGCGGAGCACTTCTTCGAGCGAGACGGCGAGGTCGCCTTCCACGTCGTGGCCGCGTTGGGCGAACCCGTGTCCGGGCCCGTGCTCGGTCGCGAAGCCGCCCGCCCCTTGGCCGCCGCGGCTGAAGAACTGCTCGAAGAAGTCGCTGAAACCGGTGCCGCCGAATTCGAACTCCGGACCGCCGCCCGGTTGCGGACCCCGTCGGCTCCGTCCGCCCGGCGGAGGCTGGAACCCGGCGCCCTGCTTCCAGTCGGCGCCGAGCGTGTCGTACTTCTTCCGGTTCTCGGGATGGCTCAGGACCTCGTAGGCTTCGTTGATCTCCTTGAACTTGTCCTCGGCGCCCTTCTTGTCCTTGGCGACATCCGGATGGTACCGGCGCGCGAGGTTGCGGAAGGCCTTCTTCAGCTCTTCCTCGGTCGCGGTGCGCGGGACCCCCAGCGTCGCGTAGTAGTCTTTGAACTCGACAGCCATGTGCCGACCTTACGGATAGGTCGCGCCGATGCGTTAGCAAATGCGCGGAAGGACCGGAAAACCCGGCACCGGCGGAAGCGGACGCTGCCTCGCGGCGCCGTCCGTGCTAGCCTCGCGGCCCGGATGAAACGTCTCCTCTTCCCCGCGTGGCTGGGTTTGTGCCTGGCCTCGTCCGTCGCCGTCGCCGAGCTGCGGGTGCCTGCGTTCACGGCCTATCTCGATCCTTCGCCCGAAGGCGCCCGCGTCTCCGAGAAGCACGGGATCCGAGGCTGGAAGGACCCCGCGCTGAAGGTGCTCTGGTTCGGTGACGTCAAGTCCGCTGGGACGTTCACCGCGTCGGTCGCCTTGCGGTTGCCCGCGGGCACCGTCTCGAAGCTGCGGCTGACCGCGGCCGGGCAGTCGCGCGATGCCTCGGTCACCGGCGCGGGCGAGGACAAGCTCGTCACGGCGGGCTTCGGCGCGTTCGAGGCGACCGCGGCCGGTCCGCTGCGCTTCGAGCTCGCTTCGCTCAACGCGGCGGGAAGCCCGTCCGGCGACCTCGACGCCCTCCTGCTCGACGGGCCGGCGATGGCGGACGCGCACTTCAATCTGGAGGAACGCCGCAACGCCGCATCCGTCCACCTCGCCTACCCCACGCCGAAGGACCTGCCGATCGAAGGCTTCTACGACGAGGTCACCGCGGTCGACGACCCCGTCGCCACGTTCTACATGGCGTGCGGCTGGCATCGCGGTTACTTCGGCATGCAGGTCAACAGCGCGACCGAGCGGCGGATCATCTTCAGCGTCTGGGATAGCGGGAACGAGGCGGTGGACCGCGCCAAGGTCGCTAAAGAGGACCGCGTGCAGCTGCTCGCCAAGGGGGACGGGGTGGTCGCCAACGATTTCGGCAACGAAGGCACGGGCGGCCACAGCCATCTGGTCTTCCCGTGGAAGACCGGCGAGACCCAGCGCTTCTACGTCACCGCGCGTCCGGCCGACGCGACGCACACCGTCTACACCGGCTACTTTCTTGCGGCCGGGGAGACCCGTTGGCGTCTGATCGCGAGCTTCAAGGCGCCGAAGGACGGTGGACGTCTCCGCGGCCTGCACAGCTTCAGCGAGAATTTCTGGGGCAGCAACGGGCACCTCCGGCGCAAGGCGCTCTACGGCGACCAGTGGATCCGGACCTCGGACGGCCGATGGACCGAGCTCACGGTGGCGACCTTCAGCCATGATCCCACCGGGAAGAAGGCCCGGCTCGACCGGTCGATGGGGACCGAGGACGGGCGGTTCTATCTGTCGCACGGCGGCTTCGGCCCGGCATCCACGCGCTTCGGCGAGCGTTTCGAGCGGATCCCGAACGGGAAGGCGCCGTCGATCGTCCTGCCGGAAGTCCCGGGGATCTGAGAGCCGGCCGTGAGGGAGCGGAACGGGATCCTCTCCCTCCGCGGGCTTGTGTCCCCGCTCTCCTCCCATTAGCAAGGGCGCATGACACGCCGCACCTTCCTCCACCAAGGCTCCACCGCGCTCGCCGTCGCCGCCGCCGCGAGCTACGTCCCGACCACGTTCGCCGCCGAGCCCAAGCCGAAACGGGTCGGCCTCATCGGCACCGGCTGGTACGGCAAGAGCGACCTCTTCCGCCTCATGCAGGTCGCCCCGGTCGAGGTGGTCTCCCTCTGCGACGTGGACAAACGCCTGCTCGCGGACTGCGCCGACACCGTCGCGAAGAAGAACAAGTCCGGCAAACGTCCGCGCCTCTACAGCGATTATCGGCAGATGCTCGCCGAGAAGGACCTCGACATCGTCGAGATCGCCACGCCGGACCATTGGCATGCGCTGCCGATGATCGAGGCCTGCAAGTCCGGCGCCGACCTCTACTGCCAGAAACCCACCGGCGTCGACATCGTCGAGAGCCAGGCGATGCTGGCCGCGGCGCGCAAGCACGGCCGCGTCGTCCAGATCGGTACCCAGCGCCGCAGCACGCCGCATCTCATCGAGGCCAAGGAGCGCTTCATCGATTCCGGCGCGCTCGGAAAGATCATCAGCGTCGATATCTGCTGCTACTGGCACATGCGCAGCCGCGACACGCTCGCCACCGCGCCCGACACCGCGCCGCCGGACCACCTCGACTACGAGCGCTGGGTCGGGCCCGCGCCGATGATGCCCTACAACAAGATCGTGCATCCCCGCGGTTGGCGGGCCTACATGCAGTACGGCAACGGCATCGTCGGCGACATGTGCGTCCACATGCTCGACATGACCCGCTGGATGCTCGGCCTCGGCTGGCCCAAGTCGGTCACCTCCTGGGGCGGCGTGCTCAACGACAAGCAGGCCCGCGCCAACATCACCGACACGCAGACCGCGACCTTCGATTTCGACGGGTTCCAGGTCACCTGGAACCACCGCACCTGGGGGAACATGCCCGATCCCGACCATCCGTGGGCCGCGATCATCCACGGCGAGAAGGGCACGCTGAAGGCCAGCGTCTTCCGCTACGATTTCATCCCGCGCGACGGCGGACCGACCATCCACAAGGACCAGGTCATGGAGCTCGACAAGTATCCGGAGGACGACGTCGAGAAGGACCTCGAGAAGCATGTCGCACCCGCGATCCGCGGCCACATGAAGAACCTGCTCGCGTGCATCGAGACCCGCGAGAAGCCGGTCGCCGACATCGAGCAAGGCCACATCTCCAGCGCCTCGTGCATCCTGGCGAACCTGTCGCTGCAGCTCGGTCGCACGCTCAAGTGGGACCCGGTGAAGCACCAGGTGGTCGGCGATCCCGAAGCCAACGCGCTGCTCGCCCGTCCGTACCGCGCCCCATACGAACATCCGACGCCGCAGAACGTCTGACGCCGGGCGTCACGCGCCCCGGGCGGCCCCGCAGCGCGCGGCGAAGAAGGCCGTCCACACCGCATCGGGTTCCCAGATGTCGCGCACCGCGGCCAAGGCGTCTTCGCGTCGCCAACCGAGCACGGTCACCCGATGGATGGCGAAGAAGACCGAGACCCGGTGGTTGGCGGCGCAATGGACGAACAGGTGTCGTCCCCGCCACTCCCGCATCGCCGCCGCGAAGCTCGCGTAGTCCTCGGCCGTCGGTGCCTCGAAGTCGACCGGGATGTGGATGTGTTCGAGGCCGAGGGCGCGCACGCTGCCCGGTTCGTCGGCCAGCGCATCGGTCGACGTCGTCAGCGCGAGGTTGATGACGCAGGCGAAGCCGGCGTCCGCGAGGTCGCGCAACTGCCCTTCGGTCGGTTGCCCGCCCGTCGCGATCCGGTCGTCGATCCGGCGGAAGTTGCGGATGGCGCTGAGGTTCTTGTCGTCCATGGCGGACCCGTGACCGGCCGAAATTGGACGCCGACGCGTCGGAGCGCATCTGGAAATCGGGCCTTGGCCCTCGGAGGCTCCCGGTGGTTCACCGCGACGGATCTGCCGCGGGTTCCGCGAGCGGGATCATCACCTCGTTGCGCCTCAGGAAGCCCGGTGTCCACGGCGGATCGAAATAGGCGAACATCGGGACGCCGGTGGTGGCGAGGCCTTGCGTGCGGGTCCAGGCGCGGAGGCGCGTCGCGGCCTCGCCTTCGGGTCCTTGCCGCGAACCGCGGAACCGCAGCACCGCGAACCGGCCCGGCCTCATCCGGCGGATGGCGACCGCGGAGTTCGTCGGCGACGGCGGGGTCGCCAGACCTTCCGGCAGCACGAAAGCCATCGTACGGGTGGAATCCGCGGGTTCGGCCATGAAGACCGGCGTGGTCATGGCGATCTTCTGGTTCCCGGAGTTGCCGCGCGAGATGTAGCCGAAGAGGCGCCTGAAATCGTCGCCGCCCATCGGCGTCTCGGCGAGGCGCAGCTCCGGATAGTCGCGGATCTCGACCTTCCCGTCGGTCCGGACGACGCGGTACGGCGCCGAGGCGTAGCCGGCGCGCGTGGCTTGGCAACCGGTCAGTCCGACGACGACGGCGACCACGACACCGGCGGCGAGGAACCCGAGGAGCGTTTTTGACACGGTGCAGGGTAGAGCGGGAACGCCGGACCGCAATTCGGTCCCGGTCCCGGGCGCAGGCGGTCGGATCGCACCGGATCCGCTGTTCAGAAAACGCCGAGCAAGCGCATCGCCGCGACGCCGGCGAAGGCGAGGATCAAGGTGTCGAACCACCGCTGCGGCAGCCGCGACACCACCGCGCGGCCGAGGAACAGGCCTGAGGCGATGAACGGGACGAGGGCCGCGTTGAACGCGAGCGACGGGAAGGTGATCAGCCCCAGCTGCGCGCTGAAGGGCACCTTGATCAGATTGATCAGCAGGAAGAACCATGCGGCCGTCCCGACGAAGGCCTCCTTCGGCAATGCCACCGCCAAGAGGTACAGGCCCATCACCGGACCGGCGGCGTTGGCCAGCATCGTCGTGACGCCGGCGACCAGGCCCATCGTCCACGCGAACGCGGCGGAATGCGGCAACCGCGCGAAAAGATCCGGCTTCCAGTTGCGGCCCAGCTGGACGAGCGCGAGCACGAGCACGATGCCGCCGATCACCGGGTTGAACCGGGCCGCGGGCAGTTGCGCCGCCTGCGCCCAACGCATGATGCCCCAGCCGATGGCCACGCCCGCCACGGCCGGCGGCAAGGTGCGCGCGATGTGCGGCCAACGGGCGTCGCGGCGGAAGAGCAGCACCGCGCCGATGTCGCCGCAGACGAGCATCGGCAGCACGACGCCGGTGGAGGCGAGGCCGGGGAAGAGCTGCGCGAAGATCACCACATGCAGCAAGCTGATGCCGGGCAATCCGCTCTTGGACACACCGATGCCCACGCCGGCGAGCGCGGCGAGCAGCCACTGGACGGCGGTGAGATCGGGCAGCACGAGGCGGGGAGCCTCCCGGCTCCGGGCGCCGACCACAAGCGGTCAGAACGTCGGACCGTGGCAGAGATCGAAGACAGGCCAACCGGCTCCTCCTGCTTTCCTGCTTTCCAGAATCCACATGCTCCTTCCTTGCGCCGATGGTTGGCCCACCGGACAAAAAAAACCGCCGGCCCCCTCGCGGGAACCGGCGGTGCTTGCGGCATGTCCGGCAGTTCAGGACGCGGCGAGAGAGCCGTAGGTGATGGCCTTGATCTCGCGGCCGGAGCCGTCGCTGACCTTGCGGGTCTTGGGATCGAAGTAGCACATCATGCCGAGGCGCTCGCTCATCTCGGCGAGCGAGATGACCGTTTGCACCTTCACGGCGAGGTCGATGCCGCAGTTCTGCGGTTCGAGGCCCCGGATGGCCTTGAAGAAGTTGCGGTGGTGGTTGGCCACGCTCTCGGAGTTCTCGCCGGTGAACGGCTCGCTGGTGACCGGGTCGATCTCCTCGGCGAACGGGCGCTCGGGCTTCAGCTCGACCTTGTTGCCGGCCATGGTGAGCGTCGCCTTGTGGCCGCGGATCATCTCCTGCGTGCCCTGCTCGTTCACCGTGCTCGACGTGATGTGCATCACCATGCCGCTGGGGAACTCGGCGATGAGCTGCACGATCTCCGGCACGTCGCGGGTGTATGCGGTCTTGGAATCGCCCTCCGACTTCGAGTCGGTGTTCACCTTGCGGTTGCCGACGCTGGCGACGCGGAGCGGGAACTCCGGGTTGCCGGTGGCGAGCATGTAAGGATGCAGCTTGTGCGGGAAGAGGTCGCCCAAGAGGCCGGAGCAGTAGGGCTGGTACTTGCGCCAACGGAAGTAGTGGTCGGGGTTGAATGCGACCTTGTTCTTGATCTGCTTGCCCATCCAGTCCGCCCAGTTGACGTCCTCGGGCGTGCACCACTTCTGGATGGTGTAGTTCCACTCGCCCTTCGGGCTGTTCCGCATGTAGCTGCCCTGGCTCATCACCAAGGGGCCGATCTTACCGGCGCGGATCCATTCGGCGGCCTTGTGCCACTTCTTGTCGGAACAGCCCTGCGAGCCGACCTGCACCAGCTTGCCCGTGCGCTGCACGGTGTCGTAGATCTCGAAGGCCTCGCCGAGGTAGCGGGTCATCGGTTTCTCGACGTAGACGTGCTTGCCGGCGGTCAGCGCGTCGCAGGTGATACGGGTGTGCCAGTGGTCGACCGTGGCGCAGAAGATGACGTCGATGTCCTTCCGCTCCAGCACGCGGCGATAGTCGCTGTAGCCTTGCGCCTGCGGACCGGCCTTGGCCTTGCCGGCCTCGACGCGGTGCTTGGAGACGTCGCAGATCGCGGCGAGCGCGATGTTGTTGGCCGATTCATCCACGTCCTTGCAGGTGCTGACGTGCGCGCCGTAGCCCTGGCCGCCGACGCCGACGAAGCCGCAGACGATCTTGTCGTTCGCACCGAGCACGCGTCCCGCGTAGGGGGCGACTCCCGAGGAGACGCTGGAGGCGACGCCGCCCTGGCTGGTGGCGCAGCCGGCGAGGCTGCTGGCGGCCCCGGCCACCGTCGCGGCGGCGGTGGCGCGCTTGAGGAAATCGCGGCGGGACGAACCCTGTGGCTGACCCGGAGAAGGAACAGGTGTGGACATAGTGGATGCGTGATGTGGTTTTCTGCGGCTTGCGGGGCCGAACGTATCGCCCGTGGATGCCGGGTCAACGCGGAAGGCCGGCGAGGACCTGCGGAGAGCGCGTCCCGACGCCCCGGTCACGCCTTCTTGAACAGCCTTCCGACCGTGTCGGTGTCGTCGGGCGCGGGCACCGGCAAGGTGAAGGCGAAGCGCGCGCCCTGGCCGCTGCGGCTCTCGACGGAGATCGTCCCGCCGTGCTCCCTCACGATGCGCTCGCAGATGGCGAGCCCGAGGCCGGTGCCGTGGTCCTTGCCGTAGGTGAAGAACGGCTCGAACAGATGCGCCTGATGTTGGTCGGGAATCCCCTTTCCGTTGTCGGACAGCTCGACGGTCACCCACGAGGCGTCTTGCCGGAACCGCAGCAGGAGCTTCGCGTTCTCGCGCCCGGACATGGCGTCGAAGGCGTTCGAATAGAGGTTGGTGAAGACGCGCGTGAGCCGGTGGGGATCCAGCCGCAGCCGCAGGTCCGGCACCTCGCCGTCCACCGCGAGGTCCACGCCTCGGCGGACGGCCTCGGGACGCAGCTCGAACAGGATGTCGCGCATGAACTCGGGGAAGCTCACCTTGGGAAGCACCGCGTTCGGCGGAACCGCGCGGGTGAAGTCGAGCAGCTCCTGCATCATCCGGTTCAGCACGCCCACCTGGTTGCGGATCCGGTCGCGCGCGGAGGCCCGCGTGTCCTGCGAGGCGGCTTCCTCGGCGGCGAGATCGGCGGCGATGCCGATCACGTTCAGCGGGTTCCTGAAGTCGTGGACGATGGTCCGCGCCAGCCGTTCGACCAGCTGGAGCCGTTCGGCCTTGAGCGATTCCTGGAGGAAGCGCCGGTTGAACTCGCGCATGCGCAGGCTCGCGTCCCGCACCAGCGAGGCGGCGAGCAGCGGCGACCGCGCGAGCAGCTCCGACACCGTGCCCATCGGCACGAAACTGAGCCGCGAATCCTCCAGCGCCACCGCCGAAGCCGATCGCGGTCCGCCGTCGAACACCGCCATCTCCCCGAAGTAATCGCCCGGCTCCATGCGCGACAGCACGTGTTGCCGGTCCGGTGTCGAGGTCGCCGTGATGCGGATCAGGCCGGAGTGGACGACATAGAGCCCGTCGCCCTCGTCTCCTTCGGCGAAGACCGCTTCACCCGCCCGGAAGGCCCGCGGCACTGCATGCCGCCGGACCAACCCCTGTTCCCCCGGGGAAAGATGGCGGCAGAATCGGGAACCCTCGAGCTCGACCATCCTGTGAAGATGTCCGGTGCGCACCGGTTTGGCGATCCCTTTGAGGAGAGGCTGCAGGGCCGACGCATGAAAAAAGGGGTGGCTGAGGAGATAGGGATGGATCCTTGTGTTTTGGGGTGGTAGGCCTGTGGCCTATGGCGACGCCTATGAGTTTGGTGAGCGTGTTCGACGAACTGCCCGACCCGCGTGTGGACCGTGGCCAGGAGCACCGGTTGACGGATCTTTTGGTCATCGCGGTGTGCACGCTGCTGGTGGGCGGGGAGAGCGCCTACGACATGGAGGACTTCGGCCGGGCGCGGGAGGACTGGCTTCGGACCTTCCTGCCCTTGCCCAACGGCATCG